>DATAAP010000249.1:0-18089 GCA_036260035.1 Alphaproteobacteria bacterium
TCGGCGTCGCCGTGCCGCGCGCCGCGATCTTCGACCGCCGGCTGTCCGGCACGCTCCAGCAGGGCGTGCTCGGCAGCCTGGCGTTGACCGTTCTGCTGTCTCTGGTGGCTCTGGCCCTGTCGCGCGTGCGCCGCGAGGAGGCGATGCGGCAGGAGCTCGAAACGCTGAACCTGACACTCGAGGAGCGCGTACATGAGCGCACGGCCGAGGTGGAACGTTCAGCGGAGGGTTTGCGCAAGCTATTGGCCGAGAAGGACGTGCTCTTCCGCGAGGTCCATCACCGGGTCAAGAACAACCTACAGATCATCTCCAGCCTGCTGAACCTCTACGCCAACAAGTTCGCCGGCGCGGACGTGCAGCGCGGCTTCACCGACTGCCTTAATCAGGTCAGGGCCATGGGGCTCGTCCACGAGCTGCTCTACCGGTCCCCGAACATCGCCCAGATCGACTTTGATGAATACCTGCGTGTGCTGTCGAGCCGCTTCGTCATCTCCTTTGGCCGCGGGCCGCAGGTGCATCTCAATGTCCGGTCGGCCCCGCTCCATTTCGATCTCGACACAACGATACCGCTGGCGCTGATTGTGACGGAGGCGATCACGAATGCCTTCAAGCACGCCTTTCCCAACGGCCGCGCCGGTACGATCAATGTCGAAGGAATCCAGTCCGGCGGCGTGACGACCATCCGCATCGCGGATGACGGGGTCGGCCTGCCGGCGGGGTGGGAGGACCTTCAGGCGCGCTCCTTGGGCCTGAAGCTCATGCGCGTGCTTGCCGAGCAGATCGACGCCCGCCTTTCATATGCGTCGAACAACGGGACGCAGATCGAACTCGTGCTCGAGGATCGCCGCGCACAGCCCGAACCGGCCGCGAGTGCCGCTGAACGCGCCTGATTGTCAACCGGAAGTCCAGACAGACGCGTGTGGTTCCCGGCCTCAGGCTGCAGCTTCCTGGCGCCGGCCGGCGCCCGAACTCCGGGCCCGCGTCAGGTCGCGGCCGCGCGCCAAGGCGTTCAGGTAAACAATCACATGTCGACGATATTCGGGGTCGGTGACCACGCGGTCGAAATCGATCTGATCGTCCTTAAGTTCGTTCATCGGCTGCTCCGAGCAGAAAACCATCGCTTGCATCATGTGCAGCATACTAGCAGTCGTGGGTTGTGGCGCGCCGGCAACAAGCCCGTGATTCACAGGACAAAGTTGTGACTGTCGAGTCATGCGCCGGATGCAAATACCTCGCCTTGTGACCGCGGGACGACTGGGCTGGGAAAAGCGAGCGTGCCCGCACGCTTCTGCCCCAGGTCGCAAAGTCGCAAGAAAATCCAGGCAATTCGGGGTTGAAGTGAATAAATCGGTAAATATTGCGGAAGATAGAGAAATACGGTCGAATAATCATATGTCAGAGGGGCTGAATCATGTTCAAGCATTACCTGCTGGCATTTCTGGTTGGATGGGCGTTCAACTATGCCGTTGATGTGGGCACGGTGACGCGCTCGACCATGGCATGGCTGCAGCACGGCTGGCTGTCGCCGTTCTTTGACAGCGGCGTCCCGACCACGAAGACCGCAACGAAGCGCTCGTAATCGATAGCGACGGCGTTCGCCTCTGCATGCGGACTCGCGCCGTGGTTGCCTGCGCGTTACGCTTGGCTGCCGCCGCTTGGGCCCTCGGGCTGCGCGGCGTCATGTCATGTCCCTATCGGAGGCATCCCCATGTCGTATCCCCAAGCAATCCTGGGCGCAGCGGCGCTCCTGGCCGCAGCGATCGCCTTTGCCGCCTCGACCGGGCCGCACGCGGCGGAGGGCGGCGGCTTTGAAGGTGTGTCATCTTCGCGCACTGCGCCCGCCGGGGCGGCCTCCGGCGACATGATCTGGCGGGTGAACAAGCAAAGCGGCGCCGTATCGATCTGCTACGGGCACAACACACGCGAGGCGCCGTCCTGCAGCCCGTGGTCGAAGTGAGCGGCCGATCCCGCTAGGGCTGACGCGCGAAAAGGAACAGCTTCAGGTCCTTGGCCACGCGGCTCTCGATCAGCGTGAACGCACCCGCAACACGCGGCGCGAGTCCATCCACGCCGAGGTCGACCGGTTCGACGCGGGTGACAAGCCATACGCGTTGGCGGTCGGCGACACGCGCCGGCAGGTCGGTTGGCGCGATCACGTCATAGGACCAGAGCGGGTTGCGCTGCACGGGGCCGCGCATCTCGATCGTGAGCACATCGCGATCGGGACCGGTGTAGAACTCGAACGGCATGCCTGCGTAGGATGGCGCCAGAAGGATGGCGTCGCCAGGCCGTCGCTCGGCGGCAATGCGTTCTGCGACCTCGCGCCACGGCTCTTGCTTGGTAGTCGCTCGCGGATCGCCGACGCCGATCAGTTGTCCCACGACAAGGGTGCCGACGGCGGCGGCAGCAGCCTTGCTGGGCACTGACAGCGCTCCGGCCGCAATGACAACCGCGAGGATCGGCAGCGGCCACAGCAGCACGCGCGGAATGAAGATGGGGCGATAGAGCGAGACGAGGTAGGTGAGAAGCGGCACCAATACCAGAACGGCGCAGAAAAGGGTCGCTGCCGGCGCGCGGCGAAGGGCAGCGACCCCGACGACCGCAAGCGCAGCGAGCGCGATGTCGAACCACGGCTGAATTGCGGCCGCATAGGCCTGTCCGTAGACGGAACGGGTGACCGCGAACGCTTCGCCCGCTGAGAGCGACGGCACCCAGAAGCTCCCCGCTGCAACGTCGCCGCCGAGGACTTTCGGGACCCAAGGGAGATAGGCGGCGAGGATCGCCGCATTTGCCAGAAGCCATCGCGTAGCGAACGTCCAGTCCAAATGCGGCGCCGTCGTCCACAGGATAAGCGCAGCGATGCTGGCGACGACCGGCAGCAGCACCAGCGTGTTGTGGGTGTACACCGCCACGATTGCGCCGCTCACATAGGCGACCCAGGCCAGCGTGGTGGTCGCGGCGCTTCGCCGCAGTGGCCAGCCCGCGCTCTTGCTCGCCGGAGCCAGCCTCGACAGCACTGTCAGCGCGCCGCAAAGGCAAATGGCCGCAGCGAGGATCGCGAGGGCATAGCCGCGTGTCTCGCGGCTGTAGATGACGAGCATCGGCGAGGTCGCGGCCAGAGCCGCGGCCGCTACCGCAACCCGGGTACCGCCGGCAATCCCGCCGAGCACGAAGACCACCAGGATCGTCGCCATGCCGAAGAGGGCGGAGAGCGCGCGCGCGATCGCCTCGGACTCACCAAAGACGCGGAGCCAGATATGCAGGACAGTGAAATAGAGCGGCGGACTCGGCTCGTGGACAGCGTTCGGGCCCCAGAGCGTTCTCCACCAGCGCCGCCCCTGGACGATCGAATGCGCCTCGTCCAGCCACAGCGATTCGCCGCCGAGATTCCAGGCCCGCAGCGCAAGGCCGAGCGCAAGAATCGCCGCCACGAGGCCGAAAGTCGCGGCGCGCGGCAAGGGGCTATGAAGCGTCATCTGCGCCGAAGAATACTCAGACTTCGCAAACGATTCGCAAGCGCCGGGCGCTGCGCTCAGGCGGCTTCGGCGTTGGGCTCGCTGAGGCCGGCGAAGCGGCCCAGATGGTAGTCTACGTCGCCGAACTGCGCGCCGATCATCGTGAGCCGTTTGAAATAATGGCCGACCTTGTACTCGTCGGTCATGGCGATGCCGCCATGGAGCTGTACGGCCTGCTGGCCGACGAATTTGCCGGCACGGCCGATCTGCACCTTCGCGGCGGAGATGGCGCGGCGCCGTGCGTCGTCATCATCGCTATCGGCCATCATCGCCGCGAGACAGGCCATCGACCTGGCCTGCTCGTAGGCGATCTGCACGTCGACCATGCGATGCTGCAGCGCCTGATTGCGCCCGATCGGGGCGCCGAACTGCTGCCTCGTCTTGAGATAATCGAGCGTGGCCTCGATCAGCACGGCCATGGCGCCGACGGCCTCGGCACAGACAGCGGCCGTTGCGGCGTCGACGGCGCGTTCAATGGCCGGATAGCCTCGATCGAGGGGGCCGAGCAGGGCGTCCGCGCCGACGCGGACGTCGGCTAGCGTGATTTCGGCGCTGCGCAGGCCGTCGATGGTTGGCGAGCCGCGGACCTTCAGGCCGTCGGCACCGCGATCGACGAGGAAAAGCGAGATGCCGTGTGTGTCTCGAGCGGCTCCGGCACTTCGGGCGGAAATGATCAACGTATCGGCGCTGTCGCCGTGCAGGACCACGCTCTTGTGGCCGTTCAGGACGAAGCTGTCGCCGTCCCGGCGTGCGGTCGCTTCGATGTCGTGCAACGTGTAGCGTGCCTGGCGCTCGCCTTGAGCGAACGCCATCAGCGCATCGCCCGTGCCGAGGCGGGCGAGTAGGCCGCGCTGGCGGTCGTTGCCGGCGAGCCGCTTCAGCAGCCCGCCGCAAAGCACGACAGAGGCGAGATAGGGCTCCACCACGAGCCCGCGGCCAAACTGCTCCATCACGACCATGACGTCGATGCTCGAACCGCCGCTGCCGCCGACCTCCTCGGGCAGCGGCAGGCCCAGCAGCCCGAGCTCCGCCAGTTTGCGCCAGTTATCGCGGCTGAAACCGTCCGGCTGCTTAATGTAGTCGCGCCGCTTTTCCAGCGGGTACTCGGCCGCGATGAAGCGGCCGACCGACTCCTGCAGTAGGCGCTGCTCTTCGCTCAGCTTGAAGTCCATGGTCAGAGCCCCAGCATCATCTTGGCGATGATGTTGCGCTGGATCTCATTCGAACCGCCGAAGATGGAGACCTTGCGCCAGTTGAAGTAATGCGCGGCCAACGGCGCTGCGTAGTGCGGGCCGATCGGCTCGGCGTTCCAGCCCTCGTGCAGGGCGTTGCGCTCGAACGGCATTGCATACGGGCCTATCGCCTCGAGCAGCAGCTCGGTAATAGCCTGCTGGATCTCCGTGCCCTTGATCTTCAGCATCGAGGCCTCGACGCCCGGCGGCTTGCCGTTCCGCTCCGCAGTGAGGATCCGCAGATTGGTCATTTCCAGCGCCAGCAGCTCGATCTCGAGGTTAGCGAGCCGGTCGCGGAACCGCCGATCTTCGATCAATGGTTGGCCATCCACGCGTTCGGCCGCGGCAATCCGCTTCAGCCTCCGTAGCTGCTGCTTGGAGCGGCCGACACCCGCGATGCCTGTGCGCTCGTAGCCGAGCAGGAATTTCGCGTAGTCCCACCCCTTGTTGATCTTGCCGACGAGGTTCTCGGCGGGCACGCGGACGTCGTCGAAGAAGACCTCGTTCACCTCCGGCTCGCCGTCAAGCGTGTAGATCGGCCGCACGGTGATGCCGGGCGACTTCATATCGATCAGGATGAAGGAGATGCCTTCCTGCTTCTTCGCCGCTGGGTCCGTGCGCACCAGGCAGAACATCATGTCGGCATGCTGGGCGAGCGTCGTCCACGTCTTCTGGCCGTTGACGATGAAGTGGTCGCCGTTCAGCACCGCCCGGGTCTTAAGCGAAGCAAGATCTGAGCCCGAGCCTGGCTCCGAGAAGCCTTGGCACCACCAATCCTCGCTCGCCAGGATGCGTGGCAGGAAGCGCTTCCTCTGCATGTCGCTGCCGAACTGGATGATCACCGGCCCGACCATGTTGACGCCGAAGGCGATGATCGGCGGAGCGGAGCCGCGCGCCGTCTCCTCCTCGAAGATCCATTGCTGCACGGGCGTCCAGCCGGCGCCGCCATGGGCGACCGGCCAGTGCGGCGCAGCCCAGCCACGCCGATAAAGCGCGTGCTGCCAGCCGACATAGTCGTGCTTTTCGAGCTTCAGGCCATTGACCACCTTGCGCCGCGTCGATTCGGCGAGGTTGTCGCGCACGAACGCGCGCACTTCCTGACGGAACGCTTCTTCTTCTGGTGTGTAAGTCAGATCCATGAAATCTCGCTCAGGCGATCTCGAACAACCCTGCAGCACCCATGCCGCCGCCCACGCACATCGTGACGACCACGCGCTTCGCCTTGCGCCGCTTTCCTTCGAGCAGCGCGTGTCCGACCAGACGCGCCCCGCTCATGCCGTAGGGATGGCCGATAGCGATTGCGCCGCCGTTGACGTTGAGCCTTTCCCACGGGATGCCGAGCTTGTCGCGGCAATAGATGACCTGCACGGCGAATGCCTCGTTGAGCTCCCACAGGTCGATATCGTCCATCTTCAAGCCGTAGCGCTGCAGGAGGCGCGGCACCGCGTAGACCGGTCCGATCCCCATCTCGTCGGGCTCGCAGCCGGCAACCGCCATGCCGCGGTAGATGCCGAGCGGCTCGATGCCGCGCTTTTCGGCGAGCTTCGCGTTCATGACGACGCACGCGGATGCGCCGTCAGAAAGCTGGCTCGCGTTGCCGGCTGTGATGCAGAAGCCGTCGCCGCGCACGGGCTTAAGCTTCGCGAGCCCCTCTGCGCTCGTGTCCGGCCGGTTTCCCTCGTCCTGCTGCAGCGTGACTTCCTCCGTCCAGGTCCGGTCGGAATCCTTCTCGGTTACCTGCTTGGTGGTCTTCAGCGGCACGATCTCGTCCTTGAAGCGCGCCGCCTGTTGGGCGGCCGCGGTGCGCCGCTGGCTCTCCAGCGCGAACTCGTCCTGCTTCTCGCGGCTGATGTTGTAGCGCTTGGCCACCGTCTCCGCGGTATCGATCATCGACCAATAGAGCTCGGGCTTGTTCGCCTCGATCCATTCGTCGCGATAGTGATGCTTGTTAGTGCTGTTCTGCACCAGACTGATCGATTCGACGCCGCCCGCGACTGCGGCCGGCACGCCGTCGACTATGACGCGCTGTGCGGCGATGCTGATGGCCTGCATCCCAGAACTGCAGAAGCGGTTGATCGTCGAGCCGCTGGTCGTCACCGGAAGCCCGGCGCGGATCGCCGCTATCCGGCCCAGATTGTGGCCCGTGGCACCCTCGGGGAAGGCGCAGCCGAGAATGACGTCCTCGATCTCCTCAGGCGCCAGCTTCGCGCGCGAGACCGCATGCTTGATGACATGGCCCGCCATCGTCGCGCCGTGCGTCAGGTTGAAGGCCCCGCGGAAGGCCTTGCCGATTGGCGTACGGGCGGTGGAGACGATCACGGCTTCAGTCATCGGGTCCTCGGTTGTCATCGGGCTTCGAGGCTCGCGAAGGACTTGCCCTGTTCGGTGAGCCGTTTCAAGAGCGGCGCAGGAGTCCAGTTTTCGGCATCTCGCGCAGCGAAACGGCAGACCTCGTCGTACACCGTTTCGAGGCCGATCTGGTCCGCGTAGAACATCGGTCCGCCGCGCCAGGCCGGGAAGCCGTAGCCGTAGATGTAGATGATGTCGATGTCGCCCGGCCGCAGCGCGATGCCTTCGTCGAGGATATTGGCCCCCTCGTTAACCAGAGCGTAGATGCAGCGCTTCAGGATCTCGTCGTCGCTGATTGCGCGCCGGGTGACGCCGAGGCGCGCCGATTCCGCCTTGATGATCTCCTCGACTGCGGGGTCGGGCAGGGGCATGCGGTCGCCCTTCTCGTAGCGGTACCAGCCTGCGCCGGTCTTCTGGCCGAACCGGCCGCCCTCGCAAAGCTGGTCGATGATCTTCGACACCCGGACGTTCGGCGGCAGGCTGGCGGCCTGGCGCTTGCGGATACGCCAGGTCACGTCGTTGCCCGCCATGTCGCTCATGGCGAACAGGCCCATCGGCAAGCCGAAATCCGTCAGTACCTTATCGACCTGCTGCGGAAGCGCGCCTTCCTCGACTAAGAACTCCGCCTGCTTGAAGTAGCGCGCCAGCATGCGGTTGCCGACAAAGCCATCGCACACGCCGACGAGGACGGGCACTTTCCCCAATCTGCGCCCGAGCTTCATTGTCGTCGCGATCACGTCCTTCGCCGTGGCCTTGCCGCGCACGACTTCCAGCAATCGCATCACGTTCGCCGGGCTGAAGAAATGCGTACCAATGACGTCGGCCGGACGCTTGGTGACCGCGGCGATCTCGTCGACGTCTAGGGTCGACGTATTCGTCGCCAGAATGGCGCCGGGCTTGCACAGCCGATCGAGCGCACGGAAGACATCCTTCTTGATATCCATCTCTTCGAACACCGCTTCGATCACGATGTCCGCCTCGCGTACCGCCTGCATGTCGAGCGAGCCCTGGATCAGACGCATGCGCTCGTCCATCGCGGCCTGCGGCAGGCGGCCCTTGGCGACGGTGGCGGCGTAGTTCTTGCGAACGACTTCGAGCCCGCGGCCCAGCGCCTCCTGCGTCGTCTCGACGACCTGCACGGGGATGCCGGCATTCGCGAAGCACATGGCGATGCCGCCGCCCATCGTGCCGGCGCCGATTACCGCTGCCCGGGCGATCGGCCGCGTCGGCGTGGCCTCGGGCACGTCCGGGATCTTGGCGACCTGGCGCTCCGCAAAGAAGGCGTGGATCGATCCCTTGCTCTGCGGTGAGGTCACGAGCTCCTGGAAGATTTGGCGCTCCTTAGCCAAGGCTTCCTCGAATGGCGTCGTCAACGTCAGCGCGATGGCGTCGACCGCGCGATGGGGTGCTAACTGTCCGCGCGCGCGCCGCGCCAGTTCGGAACGGATCTTCGCGAACGGATCGGGCTTGGCGCGAGCCTCGGCCAGCTTCTCGTCTCGGTCTCGCACTTTCGGATGCGGTCCGGCGCCGAGCGACGATGCAAACCGCACTGCGCCGTCCTTGAGGTCGCCGTCTATGATCGCATCGACAACGCCGAGGGACATCGCCCTGGCGGCCGGAATGGGATCGCCGGACAGGATCATCTCGACCGCCGTGTCGACGCCCGCAAGCCGCGGCAGGCGCTGCGTGCCGCCGGCGCCCGGAAGCAGACCAAGCTTGATCTCCGGAAGGCCAAGCTTGGCGTTTCCAGCGGCGACGCGGTAATGGCAGCCGAGCGCCAGCTCGAACCCGCCGCCCATCGTGGTGCCATGGATCGCCGCCACGACCGGCTTGGCCGAGGATTCATAGCGCGCGATCACCTCATGAAGAGAGGGTGCTGCGAGCGGCTTGCCGAACTCGCGGATGTCCGCGCCACCAGTGAACGTGCGGCCCGCGCCCATCAGCACCAGCGCCCGCGCGTCCGCATCCGTCAGACCGCGGTCGAGCGCCTCAATCAGCCCTTGCCGCACCGCCTGGCCGAGCGCATTGACGGGCGGGCTGTCGATGGTGATGACGCCGACCGTGCCGGCGCGTTCGTAGCGAACAGGCATTCAGGCTCTCATGCGGACTGGAGTTGGTAATCGCGGAACTGCTCGCGCAGCTTCGATTTGAGCAGCTTGCCGGTCGCGGTATGCGGCAGCTCCGGCACGAAGACCACATCGTCCGGCACCGACCATTTCGCCACCTTGTCGCTCAGATAACGCAACATCTCCTCACGCGTGAGCTTGGCGCCGGGCTTGGCGACGACGACGAGGAGCGGGCGTTCCTGCCATTTCGGATGCGGCACGGCAATGGCGGCGGCTTCCATCACATCGGGATGACCGACGGCGGCGTTCTCGAGATCGATTGAGCTGATCCATTCGCCGCCGGACTTGATAAGGTCCTTGGTGCGGTCGACGATTCGCACCCAACCATCAGGGTCGATGGTCACGACATCGCCGGTGCGGAACCAGCCGTCCTTGTCGAAGGCGGCCTTGGTTGCTTCCGGGTCATTGAAATAGCCGCTGGTCACGAAGGGACCACGGACGAGCAGGTTGCCGAAGGACTTCCCGTCATGCGGCAACTCCCTGCCTTCGGCATCGACGATTTTGAGATCGACGCCGAAGATCGGGCGTCCCTGCGTCGCCTGGTACTGATAGCGCTCCGCGGGCGGCAGCTTCGCCTGCGCGGCCTTGAAGGTGCCTTTGGTTCCGACCGGGCTGATCTCGGTCATCCCCCAGGCATGGCAGACCCGCGTGTCGTGCTTCTCCTCGAAGGCGGCGATCATCGAGATCGGCACCGCCGAGCCGCCCGACAGCAGCCGCTTCAGTGAGGTGAAGCGCTTGCCGGTCTGATCGAGGTACTCGAGCAGCTTCAGCCAGATGGTCGGCACGCCGGCCGTCATCGTGACCTGCTCGGTCTCTATAAGCTGATAGAGGCTGGCGGGATCGAGATGCGGGCCGGGGAAGACCAGCTTCGCGCCGGCCATGGTGGCCGCATAGGGGATGCCCCAGGCATTGACATGGAAGAGCGGCACCACCGGCAGAATGCTGTCCCGCGGCGTGAAGGCAAGGCTGTCGGCCTGATTGACTGAGAAAGTGTGCAGGACGGTCGAGCGATGCGAGTAGAGCACGCCTTTGGGATTGCCCGTCGTGCCGGACGTGTAGCAGAGCGATGACGCAGTCCATTCGTCGAAAGTCGGCCAGGCATACGTCGAGGGTTTGTCCCGGATCAGCTCCTCGTAGCAGAGCAGGTTCGATAATTTGCTCGCCGGCATGTGCGCGGCGTCAGTCAGCACGACGTAGCCTTTGACCGCCTTCAATTTCGGTGCGAGCTGCTCCAGCAGCGGCACGAATGTCAGATCGACGAAGACGAACTTGTCCTCGGCGTGATTGAGGATGTACTCGATCTGCGGTGGGAACAGGCGCGGGTTCACCGTGTGGCAGATCGCGCCGATGCCGGAGATGGCGTAGTACAGCTCGAAATGCCGGTGGCCGTTCCACGCCATGGTCGCCAGCCGGTCGCCGGGCCGCACACCGAGTTCGCGCAGCGCATGCGCAAGCTGCTGGATGCGCGTATACGCGGCGGCGTAGTCGTAGCGGTGGATCGGGCCTTCGACGGTCTTGGTGACGATTTCGGTGTCGGCGTGACAACGGGCGGCGTAGCGGATCAGCTCGGTGATCAGCAGCGGCTGATTCATCATCAACCCGCGCATCATCCTGTCCTCCCTGTCGCCTGAGGGCCGCTTTATTGCGGTTTTTGCAGGCATTATGTGCCAAGTCTAACGTTGAAGGCGTTCGCCTTGGCAAGCGCAAACTTGGCGCGCGCCACGGGCTGCGGCGCTGGTTTCGCAGAGCGAAAGCTTGACCGCGCGTCCCTGCCTAGCCCTAGAGTTGCCGCAAGGAGAGGGGAGCAATTGGCGCGCCTACAAGACAAAGTCGCGATCGTGACGGGTGCTGCGCAGGGCATTGGGCAGGCGACAGCCGCGCTGCTGATCGAGGAGGGCGCGCACGTGGTGTTGACCGATGCCGCGGTTCGCGCGGGTGAAGAGGCCGCGGCACGCCTTGGCCCGCGCGCCGCATTCAAGGCGCTAGACGTCACCGATGCCGCGCAATGGGAACGCGTCATCGGCGAGACCGAAGCCGAGTTCGACGGCCTCGACATCCTGGTGAACAACGCTGGCATCGTCTTGCTGAAAGACATCGAAACGACGAGCCTCGACGAGTGGCGGCATATCCACGCTGTCAATCTGGACGGGCCGTTTCTCGGCTGCAAACACGCAATTCCGGCTATGAAGCGACGCGGCGGCGGATCGATCATCAACGTATCGTCCATCGCCGGGATGATCGGGCACCACAGCCTGGCGGCGTATTGCTCGAGTAAGGGGGGCCTGCGCCTTCTGACCAAGTCGGTCGCGCTGCATTGCGCGCGGCGCGGCTACAACATCCGCTGCAACTCTGTGCATCCGTCCTTCGTCGCGACGGCGATGGTCGAGTCCATGATCGAAACGGCGCGCGATCCCGAGAAGATGCGGGAGGCCGTGACACGGGCGGCACCGCTCGGCCGGCTGGGCGAGCCGATTGACGTCGCGCGCACGATTCTGTTTCTGGCAAGTGACGAGTCCGTATTCACCACCGGCGCGGAGTTCGTCGTCGACGGCGGCGCGACCGCGGCATAGAAAGGGCAAGGAGGGGCGCGTGGCGAATGGATTATTCGATCTGACCGGCAAGGTCGCGCTGATCACCGGCTCGTCGCGCGGGATCGGCAAGGCGATCGCCGCCGCGATGGCAGAGGCGGGCGCCAAGGTGGTGATCTCCAGCCGCAAGGCGGACGCCTGCATGGCGGTCGCCGACGAGCTGAACGGCCGCGGGCTCAGCACGATAGCAGTGCCGTGCAACGTCTCCTCCAAGGAAGAGCTGAAGCACCTGGTCGACACGACCATGCAGGAGTGGCGGCGCATCGACATCCTGGTGGGCAACGCCGCGACCAATCCGGTGTACGGGCCGATGTCCGAAGTGCCGGACTCAGCCTTCGACAAGGTCATGGGTACCAACGTCCGCAGCAATTTCTGGCTCTGTAATATGGTGATTCCGCAGATGGCGGAGCGCCGGGACGGCGCCGTGATCCTGATCGCCAGCATCGCCGGCCTCAAAGGCAACGCGACCATCGGCACCTACGGGATTTCCAAAGCGGCGTAGATGCAGCTTGCCCGCAACCTCGCACTGGAGTGGGGGCCGCACAACATCCGCGTCAATGCGATCGCACCCGGCGTGATCCGCACGGATTTCGCGCGCGCGCTGTGGGAAGAGGAGGAGCGCCGCAAGCGGCTGGAGGCGGCCACGCCGCTGCGCCGCATCGGCGAGCCGGAGGATGTCGCCGGCCTCGCCGTGTTCCTCGCGTCGCGCGCGGGAAGCTTCGTCACCGGCCAGTCGATCGTGGTCGACGGCGGCCGCACGATCGCAGAATCCATCTGAGGGTCTATTGTCTACCGCAGCCGAGCTCATCCCCATCCGCGAGGCGCATCGCTTCGATGAAGCGAAGCTGGCCGAATACCTTTCCGCCCATCTGCCGGGATTCGAGACGCCGTTCTCAATCAGGCAGTTCCAGGGCGGACAGTCCAATCCGACGTTCCTGATCGAAGCCGGCGTCCGGCGCTGGGTGCTGCGCAAGAAGCCGCCGGGCAAGCTGCTGCCCTCGGCGCATATGGTGGAGCGGGAATACCGCGTCATCCGCGCTTTGGCGGATACCGACGTGCCGGTAGCGCGGGCGGCTCTGCTGTGCGAGGACGCCTCGGTCATCGGCACGCCATTCTACGTGATGGATTTCGTCGACGGGCGCGTGTTTACCGATCCGGCGCTCGCCGGCCTCTCGTCGGAGGAGCGCGCCGGCATTTACGACGCGATGAACGACACGCTTGCTCGCCTCCACAAGGTGGATTGGCGCGCAGTGGGGCTCGGCGACTTCGGTCGGCCCGAGAACTATGTCGCACGCCAGATCGCCCGCTGGTCGAAGCAGTACGAGGCGTCGAAGACCGGCGAAATTCCGGAGATGGACCGGCTGATCGCCTGGCTGCCGCAGCACGTGCCGCCGAACGACGAGACGACGCTCGTCCACGGCGATTTCCGGCTCGGCAACATGATCTTCCATCGCAGCGAGCCGCGCGTTCTGGCCGTGCTCGACTGGGAGCTGTCGACGCTCGGCCACCCGCTGTCCGACCTGGCCTACAACTGCATGCTGTACCGGCTGCCGGCGGATTTGCCTACCGTGCGGGGCTTCGGCGACGTCGCTCTGTCGGCACTCGGCATCCCCGACGAGCGCGCCTATGTCGCGGCGTATGTCCGCCGCACCGGTCGCGATCCTGGAGCCGACTGGCCGTTCTTCCTGGCGTTCTCGTTCTTCCGCTACGCCGCCATCGTGCAGGGTGTATACGCCCGCGCGCTGCAGGGCAATGCCAGCTCGGCTACGGCCGAGCAGCTCGGACGCACGGCGCCGCGGCTCGCCGCGATTGGCTGGCGCCTGATCGAGGATCGCGCCTAGCGGTTCCGGCCGAGCTCCATCTTAGCGATCGAGTCGATGTGCACCTCGTCGGGGCCGTCGACGATGCGCATCGTGCGCGCGTGCGCGTAGGCGGCGGCGAGATCGTAGTCCTGGCTGACGCCGGCGGCGCCGAAGACCTGGATGGCGCGGTCGAGCACGCGGCAGAGCATGTTGGGCGCAGAGACCTTGATCATCGCGATCTCCTTGCGCGCCGCCTTGTTGCCGTGCCTGTCCATCATACGCGCGGCGTGCAAGGTGAGCAGGCGCGCCTCGTCGATCTCGATGCGCGACTGAGCGATCATCTGGCGGATCATGCCATGCTCGGCGATCGGCTTGCCGAAGGTGACGCGCTGGCGCGCGCGATCGCACATCATCTCGAGGGCGCGCTCGGCCAGACCGATAGAGCGCATGCAGTGGTGGATGCGGCCGGGCCCGAGGCGCCCTTGCGCGATCTCGAAGCCGCGCCCCTCGCCGAGCAGGATATTGCTGACGGGCACGCGCACGTTCTCGAGCCGCAGCTCGGCGTGGCCGTGCGGTGCGTGATCGTAGCCGAACACGGTGAGATGGCGCACGACCGTGACGCCTGGCGTGTCCATGGGCACCAGCACCATCGATTGCTGCGCGTGCCGCGCCGCGTTCGGGTCGCTCTTGCCCATGACGATCGCGATCTTGCAGCGCGGGTCCATGGCGCCCGAACTCCACCACTTACGGCCATTGATGACGTAATGGTCGCCCTGTCGCTCGATGCGGCAGCGGATGTTGGTCGCGTCGGACGAGGCGATGTCTGGCTCGGTCATGCCGAAGCAGGAGCGGATCTCGCCCCCCATCAACGGCTTCAGCCAGCGCTCCTGCTGCTCCTTCGTGCCGTATTTGATCAGCACTTCCATGTTGCCGGTGTCCGGCGCCGAGCAGTTGAAAACCTCTGGCGCCCAGTGATTGCGGCCCATGATCTCGCATAGCGGCGCGTAGTCGTAGTTGCTCAGCTCGCCACCGTGGTCCTTAGGGACGAACAGGTTCCACAGCCCCTCGGCGCGCGCTTTCGCCTTCAGCTCCTCCAGCACCGGCGGCTGCGACCAGCGAGATTTCTGCGATGCGATCTCCTCCTCGTAGCGATGCTCATTCGGATAGATGTGCTTATCCATGAAGGCGAGCAGCTTCTCGCGCAGTTCGTTGGAGCGTTGGGAAAACTCGACATCCATCTTGGGCCTCGCGGACGTAAGCGTCGTTCGAAAGAAAGGAGGAGAAAAACCGCGCCTGTTCGCAGAGCGGAACGCGGGCGGCTGATTTTTCAGCCTTTCGATGTTAAAGTCCACGCAACATAAGCAAAAGAACAACAGGGAGAAAGCGTTGAGCAGCGGCGATTTGCCGTTTACGGCCATTCGCCTCAAGCCGAGGGTCGGATGATGGCGTCTCAGCCACTCCTCTCGGTGAGCCGCGTGAGCATGCGCTTCGGCGGCATTGTCGCGCTCGACGGTGTGTCCTTCGACGTCCAGCAGGGCCAGATCTGCGGGTTCATCGGCCCTAACGGGTCAGGCAAGACGACGCTGTTCAACTGCGTCAGCCGTCTCTACACGCCGCAATCCGGCGAGATGCATTTCCGTGGCATCCCGCTCCAGACGATGCCGCGTCATGCGATCGCCGGCCTCGGCATCGGCCGCACGTTCCAGAACCTCGCCCTGTTCCGGAGCATGACGGTGTTCGACAACATCATGGTCGGAACGCATTGCCGCACGTCGAGCGGTTTCGTTGCGAACGGGCTGCGCCTGCCCAAGGTGCCCGCGGAAGAGCAGGACGCGCGCGCCAGGGTCTGGACGCTGATCGATCTCCTCGATCTGCATGCGGTCGCAGGGACGCCGGTCGGCGACCTGCCGTTCGGCACGCAGAAGCGCGTCGAGCTCGCGCGGGCGCTTGCCTGCGCGCCGCAGCTCCTGCTGCTCGACGAGCCGGCAGGCGGCCTTAACCATGAGGAAGTCGAAGCTCTCGGGACCCTCATCCGCGGCATCCGCGACCGCAGCGGCGTCACCGTCCTGCTGGTTGAGCATCACATGAGCTTGGTGATGCGCATCTCCGACAACGTCGTCGCCCTCAATTTCGGCCGCGTGATCGCCAATGGCCTGCCGGCCGATGTGCAGCGCGATCCGGAGGTGGTCCGGAGCTATCTGGGCAAGGCGGCCTGATGGCGGCGCTGCTCGAAGTCGCCGGTCTGCGGGCGGGCTACGGCGCGGGGCAGGTGCTACACGGTCTGAGCTTCGCCCTGGAGGAAGGCGGCATCGCCGCGATCCTCGGCGCCAATGGCGCCGGCAAGACCACAACCTTGCGCGCCTTGTGCAACATGATCCCGGCCGCGGGCGAGATCCGCCTTGCGGGCGAACGGATCGACAGGCTGGCGACGGAGGATATCGTCCGCCGCGGCGTCGGCCATGTCCCGGACGGGCGCGGCACCTTCGTGCATCTGACAGTCGAGGAGAATCTGCGGCTCGGCGCCTATACGCGCACGGACAAGGCAGCCGTCGCGACGGGCATGGAGACCGTCTACGGCTACTTTCCTCGCCTCGCCGAACGGCGAAAGCAGCAGGCCGGAACACTGTCCGGCGGCGAGCAGCAGATGCTGGCGATCTCGCGGGCGCTGATGCTGCAGCCGCGCCTGCTGCTGCTTGATGAGCCGTCCTTTGGCTTGGCGCCGCTAGTCGTCGAGGAGATCTTTGCGATCATGCGCAAGATCAACCGTGAGCAAAGGGTGGCGGTCCTGCTGGTCGAGCAGAATGCAAGCCTTGCCTTGGCGCTGGCGGACCACGCCTACCTGCTCGAGACCGGGCGCGTCGTAATCTCCGGCACGGCCGACGAGATCAGCCGCGACGAATCCATTCGTCGATCATACCTGGGGTACTGAGCGTTGGAAGCGTTCTGGCATCAGGTGTTCTCGGGGCTCGCGGCGGGCGGCATCTACGCCAGCCTCGCGCTGGCGCTGGTGATGATCTACCAGGCCACGCATCTCGTGAACTTCGCGCAGGGCGAGATGGCGATGTTCTCGACCTACATTGCCTGGGCGCTGATCCAGGCGGGCTTGCCGTACTGGGTCGCGTTCTTCCTTACCCTGGGGATCTCGTTCGCGGGCGGGATCGTCATCGAGCGCACGGTGATCCGCCCGCTCGCAGGCGCCTCGGTGCTGGCCGTCGTGATCGTGTTCATCGGTTTGCTGGTCATCTTCTATGCCATGGCCGGCTGGATCTTCTCCTACGTCCTCAAGCCGTTCCCGAGCCCTTTCCCCGCGGAGCCGCCCTTCGGCAACAAGTACATCGGCGCGCACGAGCTTGGCGTCATTGCCGTCACGCTCGTGGTGCTGGTCCTGCTGTTCGCCTTCTTCCGCTACACCAAGCTGGGGCTCGCGATGCGCGCCGCAGCGCAGAATCCGGTATCGAGCCGTCTGGTCGGTATCCGCGTCGGCTGGATGCTGGCGCTGGGATGGGGGCTCGCGGCGGCGGTGGGCGCCGTCGCCGGCATGATGGTGGCGCCGCTCGTCTTCCTCGACCCGAACATGATGTCGGGAATCCTGCTCTATGCCTTCGCCGGTGCGCTGCTCGGCGGCATCGACAACCCGGCCGGTGCCGTGCTCGGCGGCTTCCTCGTCGGCGTGCTCGAGAACCTGATCGGCGCGTTCGTGATCGGCAATGAGCTCAAGCTCAGCGTGGCACTCGCCTTGATCGTCGGTGTGCTCGTGGTCAGGCCGCATGGCCTGTTCGGCACCCGGATCGTGACCCGGGTATGACCATGCACGACTCGGCGCTCAAGCGATCCATGGCCTTGCCGATAACCAAGGACGGCTGGCCGGTGCGCGCGCTAGCCATCGCGCTGGTCCTGATTATTGCCTGCGCGCTGCCGCTGCTGCTGCCGAACTACCGCATCTTCCAGCTGACACTGGCGATGATCTATTCGGTAGCACTGCTCGGTCTCAACATGCTGACCGGGTATAACGGCCAGATCTCGCTCGGGCACGGCGCGTTCTACGCCATCGGCGCCTACACCGCGGCGATCCTGATGGATCGCTTTGACGTGCCGTATTGGGCGACGTTGCCCGCGGCGGGCCTCGTATGTCTGATCGTCGGCTTCCTGTTCGGCCTGCCCGCGCTGCGGCTGGAAGGGCTCTATCTGGCGCTGGCGACCTTCGCGCTCGCCGTCGCAACACCGCAGCTCCTCAAATACAAGCTCATCGAGGACTGGACGGGTGGCGTGCAGGGCATCGTCATCATCAAGCCGGACGCGCCTTTCGGCCTGCCGCTGAATCCGGATCAATGGCTCTACTATTTCACGCTCGCCGTGACGGTGGCGATGTTCGTGTTCGGCTGGAACCTGCTGCGCGGACGGGTCGGGCGCGCCATGGTCGCTATCCGCGACCACCCGATCGCCGCCGAGACGATGGGCATCAACGCGGCGATGTACA
>DATAAP010000250.1:0-2244 GCA_036260035.1 Alphaproteobacteria bacterium
CGAGGTGCTGGAACCCCTGAGCCTGCGCGAGCGCCTCGCCGATCACGCGCGGCGGGTCGCCCGGCTCTATCTCAGGCGCTCGTCGCTCGACCCGGCGCGGCACGACACCGACATCGACGTCCGGTAGGCACCCCTTGTGCCGATCTCGCGGCGTGCAGGCGAAGGCGAGGTCAGCACGTGGCTTATCCGCGAAGCCTGTGGATCGAATAGTCGGCCCTGAAAAAATCAGAAGTGCCTGTGGCGCAATGATTCTTGCGCTGAGCGAAACATTGTAGATTGCCGGGATTGCGGTTCTGCCGCGGCTTTTCCCGGTGATTTGCAATGCGCCCGAGACGGCCTGAGGGGGACGAACCGGACGATCTTTTCCGGGCTCGACTGAGCCAGCAGCTCGACCTCAAGCATCCGCTGGTGCGTCTGGCAGGGCTGATCGACTGGGAGGGCCTGGAGAGCGCGTTCGGGCCGCTCTACCACGAGCGGGCGGGACGTCCCGGCAAGCCGACACGGCTGATGGTCGGGCTCACCTATCTGAAGCACACCTACAACCTCTCCGACGAAGCGGTGTGCGAGCGCTGGGTCGAGAACCCTTACTGGCAGTTCTTCTGCGGCTTCGACTACCTGCAGCACCAATTGCCGATCGATCCGAGCTCGTTGACGCGCTGGCGCGAGCGGATCGGCACGGCCGGGATGGAGCGGCTGCTCGCCGCCACCGTCGAGGCGGCGCTCGCTGCCGGCGCGGCGAAGCCGGCGAGCCTCGAGCGGGTGACGGTCGACACGACGGTGCAGCCCAAGGCGATCGCGCATCCGCTGGACTCGCGCCTCTACAACCGCGGCCGCGAGATCCTGGTGCGCCTTTCCGCCCGACATGGGCTTGCACTGCGGCAGAGCTATCAGCGGCTGGCAAAGCGCGCGCTGCGCTTGGCGAGCCGCTACGCGCACGCGCGGCAGATGCGCCGCGCCCGGCGCGAGATCAAGCGCCTCAAAGTCTTCCTCGGCCGTGTCGCACGCGACGTCAGGCGCAAGCTCGCACAACGCCCTGACCTGTCGTCTCGTTTCGAGCGTCCGCTGGCGCTGGTCGAGCGTCTTCTCGCGCAGCAGAAGACCGATCGCGCCAAGCTCTACGCGCTGCATGCGCCCGAGGTCGAGTGCCTCGCCAAGGGCAAGGCGCACAAGCGCTACGAATTCGGCGTCAAGGTCTCGGTCGCCGCGACCAACCGCGAAGGGCTCGTCGTCGGCATGCTGGCGCTGCCCGGCAACCCTTATGATGCCCACTCGCTGGCACCGGCTCTCGCCCAGGTCGAGCGCCTCACTGGCGTCGCTGTCGCCCGCAGTTACGTCGATCGTGGCTACCGCGGCCATCGTCTCAGCGAACGCGCCGTCTTCATCGCCGGGCAGCGCCGCGGACTCACCCCGACCATGCGCCGCGAGCTCAAGCGGCGTAGCGCCATCGAGCCGGTGATCGGCCACATGAAGAACGACGGTCGCCTCGCTCGCAATTTCCTCACCGGCCGGATTGGTGACGCCGTCAATGCCCTCCTCTGCGGCGCCGGCTACAACCTTCGCCTCATTCTCAACTACCTGGCAGAGCTTTTGCGCGTCCTCTTCCTGCTCCTCGCGCCAACCCCGCAGACCGCAGAGCGAGCCTGAAAATCACCGCAAGACGTATTTTTCAGGGCCGACTAGCTATTGCCGCGCGGCGTAGTGCAGCTCAGTAAAACGCCTCATCGGCGATGCTGAGGAGCGGGAACGCGCCGAGCGTGCGCGCCGCCTCGACGGCGGGCGCTGGGTGCAGGTAGGAGCGGTCGAGCTCCGACCAGCGCGTGACGCCTAAAAGGCCGAAGCAGATCTGCACCTCGTGCTCCAGCAGCTCGAGCATGCGCACGACGCCGGCCTCGCCCGCCGCGGCAAGGCCGAAGCACTGCATGCGGCCGAGGCCGACGAGGTCGGCGCCGGCCGCCATCGCCTTCACGATGTCGGTCCCGCGGCAGAACCCGCCGTCGATCACGATGAGCGCCTTGCCACCGACTGCTTCGACGATCTCCGGCATCATGTCCATCGTGCCGCGCCCATGGTCGAGCTGCCGGCCGCCGTGGTTGGAGACGTAGACCACCTCGACGCCGTGCTCGACCGCGAGCGTCGCGTCCTCGGCCGTGGCAATGCCCTTCAGCATCATGGGGATCGTCAGCCGCTTCTTCAGCCGGGCGACATCGGCCCAGGTGAGCGTCATCTGGAACTCGCGGCCGGGGA
>DATAAP010000251.1:0-1889 GCA_036260035.1 Alphaproteobacteria bacterium
CGCTGCGGCCGCAGCGCTGCCGCTGCTGATCATCACGATCCTACTGCTCCGCGCGCAGCGTTCGCTGCTCGGCCGGCGCGGCTACGCGGTCGTCGGCGGCAAGTACGGCGAGCCGCGGCGGCTTGCGCTCGGCGCGTGGCGCTGGGTTGCGCTGGCGCTTTGCCTCATCGTGCTGAGCTTCCCGGTGTTCCTGCCCTATGCTGCCCTCATCAAGGCGGCGTTCACGCGCGTTCCCTCGGAGCCGATCAGCTTCGCAGCGCTGACCTTGCACCACGTGAACTTCGTCTTCGTCGAGTTCTCGCAGACCAAGCTCGCACTCAAGAACACGATTCTACTCGGCGCCTTGACAGCGACGATCGGCACCGTCCTCGCCTTCGTTATCGCGTACCTCACCACGCGGCAGGCCATCATCGGCCACCGCGTGCTCGGCTTCCTCGCGACGGCGCCGGTCGCGATCCCCGGCATCGTGCTCGGCGTCGGCCTGTTCCTTGCCTATACGCGCCCGCCGCTCGTGCTCTACGGCACGCTCTGGATCCTGCTCCTCGCCTACCTGACCATCGAGCTGCCGGCCGCCTATCAGCAGCTCCAGTCTGCGTTCAAGGCCGTGCATCCTGAGCTGGAGGAGGCGAGCCGCATCCTCGGCGCCACGCGGCTGCAGGCGATGCGGCACGTGACGGCACCGCTGCTCCGCAGCGGCGTGATCGCGGCGTGGTGCTTCATCTTCATCGGCGTGATGCGCGAGCTGTCGGCCGCCATCCTGCTGTTCACCGCGAACACGAAGGTGATCTCGGTGGTGATCTACGACCTCAACGAAAGCGGCGATCTCGGCGCGATCTCGGTGCTCGGCCTGTCGCTGCTGGCGATCACCTTCGCCGTCGTCATCATGGTCAACCGGCTGCCGGGCGCCGGCGCACCGCGCGCGCAGTCCGGGTGATAAAAGAGGGAGGAGACAATGCACCGCCTTCGCACGTCTCTGGCCGCACTGGCCATCGCGTCGGTCGTCGCCTTCGGAGCCGACGCCCAAACCAAATACCCGCATGCCACAGTGACGCTGGTGACGCATTCGAGCCCGGGCGGCGGCAGCGACGTGTTCCTTCGCACGCTCGCGCGCTTCCTCGGGCCGAAAATGGGCACCAACTTCGTGGTCGAGAACGTGCGCGGCGGCAGCGGCGCGCGTGCCGTCGCCCGCGTCGCCCAGGCGCCCGCGGACGGCTCCGTCTTCTATGCGACGACGCCGACCTATATCCAGACCACGCTCCTCAGCAAGCCGGAGTTCGGCCACGACAGCCTGATGCCGGTGGTGATCGTGTTCCTCGACCCGGAAGTCATCTACACGCGCACCCAGTCGCCGCATCAGAGCCTGAGCGCTGCCATCGATCACGCGAAGCACGGCGGCCGCGTGCGCTGGGGCGCCGCCAATCCAGCCTCGCTGGAGCGCATCGCGCTCGAGCGGCTCAACAAGCTGACCGGCGCGCGCGCCGCGGTCGTCAGCCACGAGGGCGGCGGCGATCTGATGGTTAACGTGCTCAACGGCACGCTCGACATCGGCATCGGCGAGATCCAGGAACTGCGCGCGCAGCTCGACTCCAACCAGGTGCGCCTACTCGCCGTGCTCACGGAGCGGCGACTCGCCGACCTGCCGGACCTGCCGACCGCGCACGAGCAGGGCCTCGATCTGGTCGTCACCAAGTTCCGTGGCCTCGCCGGGCCGAAGAACATCCCGCCCGCGACCATCAAGCTGCTCGAGGACGGCGTCGAGGCCGTGCTGGCCGATCCCGAATACAAGAAGGAGTATGCGCGCGAGAACCTGATCCCGACCTTCATGCGACACGAGGAGGCGCAGCGCTTCACCGCGAAGTTTACGGAGGAGGTCAGCGCCTCATTGCGCG
>DATAAP010000252.1:0-8887 GCA_036260035.1 Alphaproteobacteria bacterium
CGACGATACCGCGAACATACTTGCCGTCGATCTTAATAAAATCGACGGTGAAGGCTTTCAGATAGTCAAAAGACGAGGCGCCGGCGCCGAAATCGTCGAGGCAGATGCGGAAGCCGGCCGCCCGCAGTTCCTGCAGGAACCGCGCGACCTCCTCTTTGCGGTCGATGATGGAGGATTCCGTCACTTCAAGCATGACGTTCTTCGCCAGTGGCGGCACGAGTATGCGTTCGAGCTCGCTGCGGAATGCGGCGCGCTGCAGCGAGCATCCCGACAGGTTGACCGCGATTACCGGGCGCGGATTGATCGAGCGCTCGATCATGTCAATCGTCCGGCACAGCACCGCAATGTCGATATCTTCGACGATACCAGTCTGCTCGGCGAACACGATGCGGTCGCCGGGGGACACGCCGCGCGCAAAGCGTAGCAGCGACTCGTAGTGATGCACCTTGCGGCCGCTCAGCCGCACGATCGGCTGGAAGGCGAGATCAAAGCGATCCTCCGCAAGATCGAGCCGCAGGCGGTTCACCTGCGTCGCCGCCGTGCGGATGAACTCGGTCACGCCGGTCGCCAGGGTCGCCGCGGTGAAGTCGGCGCCCGAATCCGCGAAGCGGTTAACGGCATAGACGAGCACGCGTGCGGCATCGTCCTCGCCGAGGCCGGATGCCGCCGGCGCCACGGTCATGCCGGAAACGCCGACGCCTTCGCCTTCCGGGTCGACGCTCTTCGAAAAAGTGGTGATCTGCTGAACGAGGCCTTTGAGGTCGAGCGCTCCCTCGTGCAACACGCCGAAGCGGCCGTCGCCGAGCTCGCCCGCCGACGAGCCATTGAGCGAGCGCGCCTGCAGCTGGCGGCCGATGCCCTGCACGAGACCCGCCGCAAGCTCGCCACTGACGCGCGCGCGCAGTTTCTCAAGACCGGCGACGTCCAGCAGCGTCACCGTGTAGGGATGCGGGCTCTTCACCGTCTCGGAGGCGAGGCGTGTAAACGCATCCTTGTCCAGAAGCCCGCTTTCGGTTGCGGCGACGATGTGCTCTGGCGGTGCCGCCGGCACCGGGATGCTGAGGCTGATGTGGTAGCGCTCTTCCTGCGCCGGCAGGCGGCAGCCGCCGATGACAACCGACGGGACCTTGCTGCCGGCCAGGCGAACCGCTGCCGGCGTCATGCGGCCGCCGACTGCGAGTGCCGTCAGGAAGGCACGCACCATCGGACGCTCGGTCGGCGCGATTAGGTCGAAGAACGAGGAATCGACGAGCTCTTCCGGGCTGTGCGAGGTCAGCGCCGCCGCCGCGCCGCTCACGAAGCGGATGCGAAACCCGGCATCGAGTTCCAGCAGGAGATCCGCGGCGGCAAAGGCAAAGGCGACGAAGCGGTCGCGCTCGCCGCGCAACGCTTCCATCGAGCGCCATTGTTCGTTTGCTGCCGCCATGTGGAGCCCACCCGTATACCGACAGGATGCACATGCGAGCGTTAACCGACCCTTGAAGGACCATTAAAAAGCCGTCTCCCCGGCAGGGCCGGGCACGAGCGGTCGAGTGTTCAGACCCTGTTTTTCGCAGCAGCGTTGGCGCTGTGTCGATCTCCGGCTTGCGGCGCCAAGCGCCTATGCGACGTCTACCGCGCCGCGCGCCACCGGACCGGTATTGGAACTGGATCCGTCCCGTGGCCCGTGCCATCGCAGCCCACCGCAACTCAGCCGGAGGCAAGTTCGGGCCAGATGACGATGCGTTCGAAAGAAGCGCCGCCGGAGTTGCGGCAGGTAATTTGGTAAGGAGCCGATACTATAATCTCACCTCGCCGGGAAATAGAAAATGCCGGTGGGCGACGAGCTTGCCGACTATCAAGCACGGCGACTCGCGCGGCAATTTGCCGAGCGCCTTATTGGTCAGTACGGGACGAACGCACCCGGACGAGGCCCGCTAGAGATCTCGCGCGGCCGGCGCGACGATGGCGGACTGCTGACGCTGCTAGCTGGCACGCAGCCGATGTCTCTCTCCGCCTCAGCGGCACGCCCGCATGATGGCCTCGCGGAGCTGCGCCTCCGAGATCGGCTTGATGATCGGCGTCGAGGGGACCACCTCGAACATGCGCCGCAGGGTTTCGGGATCGCCGTGCGCGGTCACGAACACCACCGACGTACCGCGCAGTCGCTTAATCGCCCGCGCGGCCTCGATCCCATCCATGTCGCCCATCAGATGCACGTCCATCAGCACCACATCCGGCCGCAGCGCGGCGGTCAAGGTAATAGCGTCTTGGCCGCGCACGGCAATCGCGGCGACCTCGCCCCCCGCGTCGCGAATCATGTTCTGCAGGTCGAGCGCAAACACCGCTTCGTCTTCGGCGATGATAATGCGCAGCGGACGGCCTTTCCGCTCCAGGCGCCCGATTTGGAAGCTTTCTCCTGGGTATCCGGGGGGTGAAGACGGGGCGAACGGGCCGGTCGCGAGATGCACGAGTAGCCTCATCTTTGGCCGGGCAGAGCCTCCATCTTAGCGAGGATAGCATCGGCTCGCAACTAGCGGTGGCATTTTGATTAAAATTTTCAAAGCCGCCACAAGTGATAGCAGCGGCCGGCGAATTCGCCGATACGATCCACGTGTTGAGGTAGTGCAGCTGCTGGACGATGGCTACCTGCGGCGCTGCCGCCGGATCCTGAGTGCGGAATTCGATATCGGAGCCGACCATCCGAAACGCGCGACACCCAGTGGCCGCCGCCATAGCAAAGGTCGACATCGTGTTGAGCTGATAGCCGGGGTCGCGGCCAAGCGGTGGATTGGAAACTGGTGGACGTCCGTCCACGATCGCTCTTGCCGCGACGTTCAGGACGCGGCCGGTTTCCGCATCAAGCAGGCGCGACTGTGCAACCGTGTCTCGTCGCCAAAAGCTCGCCGGCCGGATGTCCGCCGGTCACGAGCCCCAAGGCGCACTTAAACGCTCAATGATGACGCACAATGCGCTGTGTTCGTTGGTGAGCCCGGAGGGGATCGAACCCTCGACCCTCTGATTAAAAGTCAGATGCTCTACCGCTGAGCTACGGGCTCGCTCGCGGGACGGCCGGACCATACGGGTAGGCCCGGGCAGGGTCAACCCAACCGGTGGAACGGCGAAGCCGATCGGAATGACACCGGTCGGCGATCGCCCGGCACGCGAGGACCTCGGTCGCGTGGTCATAGAAATAATACGAGATTCTTAACACGCTTGCGTTGTAGGCTGCCTGGCAGTGAGTTCTGTCGACGGGGGGAGCCGATGCACAAGCGGTGGTTTCTGGCCGGGGTCTTTCTGACCTGCCTGGCGACCCTGATGCTGCAGGTGATTGAAACGCGCCTCCTTTCGGTTACGGCGCAGTATCACCTCGCATTCTTCTCGATCAGCATGGCCATGTTCGGCATGACCGCCGGCGCCGTGTGGGTCTACTACAACAGCGCGCGCATTGCGGCCGACACCCTGCCGTCGTATCTGATGCGGTTCGGATCCGGTTTCGCCCTGAGCACGGCCGCCTCGGTCCTGCTGCAAGTGACGCACGCGCCGGTCTTGGTGCTGTCCGCGTCTACCGTTCTCACTTGGGCTGAGCTCGCCATCGTCATGGCGGCACCCTTCTTCTTCTCCGGAGTGGTCGTCAGCCTGTCGCTCACGCGCAGCCCGTTCCCTGTCAGTCAGGTGTATGCCATTGACCTGATCGGCGCCTCGGTCGGGTGTCTGGCCGTGCTGATGGTCCTGGACACTTTCGATGCCGTCTCCAGCATCTTCGCCACGGCGGCCATCGCCGCGGCTGCGGCCGGCTGCTTCCGCGCGTCGGCGCCGGGCGCGGCGACACGCGGCGCGACGATGCTCGATCGCGTATTGGCGAAGCCATGGCCTCTCTGCGCCCCGCTCATGGTCGCCGCAGTGGCCAACGGCGCCACCATGCGCGGCATTCAGCCGCTCGTGGTCAAGAACACCGTCGATCGCCGCGAGAACCTGTCGTTCGAGCAATGGAACTCCCATTCGCGGATCCAGGCTAGCAGAATCTATGTCGGCCAGCCGCTCCTGTGGGGGCCGTCGTCGGTCATGCCCGCGGACATCAAGGTGCCGCAGCGGCGCCTCGATATCGACGGCGATGCCGCGACCCGGATGTTCCGGTTCGATGGCAACACGGACAACGCCCGGTTCCTCGCCTACGACGTCACGAATCTCGCTTACGAAATCCGCAACACTGGACGGTCCGCGGTGATCGGCGTCGGCGGCGGCCGCGACATCCTATCGGCCTGGACATTCGGATTCCGCGATATCACGGGCGTCGAGCTCAACCCGATCTTCATCGACCTGCTCACCCGCCACCCCGAGTTCAGGGACTTCGCCGGCCTTGCATCGCTTCCCGGCATCCGCTTCTTCGTTGACGAGGCTCGCAGCTGGTTCGCGCGGTCGAACGAAAGCTTCGACACGATCCAGATGAGCATGATCGACACATGGGCTGCGACCGGCGCCGGAGCATTCTCGCTCTCGGAAAACGGTCTATACACGGTTGAAGGGTGGCAGCATTTCCTCAACCGTCTTGCGCCGACAGGCATCTTCACCGTGAGCCGGTGGTATTCGGCAGATGAGGTCAATGAGACGGGGCGCATGATCAGCCTCGCCGTCCGCTCGCTGCTGGAGATCGGCATCCGCGAGCCCTCGCAGCACATCTTTCTTGCCACCAGCGGCAACCTGGCGACCCTCATCCTGTCGCGCGCGCCCCTCACGGCGGCAGAGTTGTCGACGCTGCAAAAGGCCTCGGCCGAGCGGAAGTTCCAGGTGCTGCTGAGCCCGGGCCGGCCGGCGGCGTCGCCGCTCCTTGCGGCCATCACCTCGTCCGTAACCGCGGCAGAGCTCGAGCGCGCGACTTCCGGGCACCTGCTCGACCTCAGCCCTCCGACCGACGATCGGCCGTTTTTCTTCAATCAGCTGCCCCTGACGCGCGCGCACAAAGCCTTGAGCGCCGAAATACTCGAAAAAACCGGTGTCCTGAGCGGCAACATCATAGCGTCCGCGACGCTCCTCCTGATCATCGTGCTGGCGACCGTCCTCGTGCTCGCGACGATCGTCGTCCCGATGCGTCCTGCGATTCGCGAATCTGAACCGCGCCTCGTCACCGCCGGCACCGCGTACTTCGTTTTGATCGGGCTCGGCTTCATGTTCGTCGAGATCGGGTTGCTGCAGCGACTTTCTGTTTTCCTCGGTCACCCGATCTATTCGCTCAGCATCGTGCTCTTCAGCATCATACTTTTCACCGGCCTCGGCAGTTTCGCCTCAGGACACGTCGCGCTGGACCAGCCCGCACGGTTCGCCACCTGGGCGGCCCTGCTGGCGGCGTACGTGTTCGCCCTGCCGCTGCTGCTCCCGCCTCTGGTTCAGGCTTTCGCCGGAGCCGGCACGCTGCTGCGCGCGAGTCTCGCCGTACTGCTGATTGCGCCTGGAGCATTCCTGATGGGCTTCGGGTTTCCGAACGGCATGCATCTGGTCATGCGCCGAGACACGAAACCGACGCCGTGGTTCTGGGGCATCAACGGCGCTGCGGGCGTCCTTGGGTCGGCGATCGCCGTGGCGATCAGCATCACCTTCGGCATCGACACCACGCTGCGCCTTGGCGCGCTGTGCTACCTCGCCCTCATCCCCACGGCCTACGCGCTCTCGGCCCGTCAGCCAGCGCCGGTTCCAGCTGCGGGCACGGTCTGACGTTCAGAGCGGCGTGCGGATTGCCGGGATCGGTATGGTCGGGGTTGCGCCATCGGTCGTGTCGGGGGCCGGCTGGCGCAGTGCTGCCGCTACGCGCTTGACCACGCGCGGGCTGACGAAATGGCCGATATCGCCGCCGAGCCGGGCAATCTCCTTGACGAAGCGCGACGAGATGAACTGGTTCGTCTCCGACGCCATGAGGAACACGGTCTCGACCTGCGGGTTTAGGCGGCGATTCGTGCCCGCCATCTGGAACTCGTAATCGAAATCCGATACCGCGCGCAGACCGCGGATGATGACCTTAGCGCCGACCGATTCGGCGAAATGCATCAGCAGCGATTGGAACGGCCTGATCTCGACTCGATCGATCAGGCCGTTGTTCATCGCCTTGAGCTCCTCGCGCAGCAGCGCGACGCGCTCGTCGAGGCTGAAGAGGGGTCCCTTCCCGGCGTTCACCGCGACCGCAACCACCAGCTTGTCGACGATGCCCGCGGCGCGAACGATGATATCCATATGCCCGTTGGTGACGGGGTCGAACGTGCCCGGATAGAGACCGATCCGCTCAGCCACCGTTTCCTCCCATTGCCGACCCGTCGCCACCATTGCCGGGCGCATTCTCGGTGTCGTTCTCGTCGCCCAGGCGGGTCACGGACATCACGCGCTCGCCGTCCTCGACTCGGAACAAGGTGACACCCTGCGTCGCGCGCCCGGCGATGCGGATGTCGTCGACCGGCGTGCGGATCAGCTGGCCACGGTTGGTAACCAGCATGATCTGGTCCTCGTGCCGCACCGGAAACGAGGCGACGACCGGGCCATTGCGCTCGGACGTCTCGATGTTGGCGATGCCCTGCCCGCCACGATTGGTGATGCGGTACTCGTAGGCGGATGTGCGCTTGCCGAAGCCGCGCGCAGTGACGGAGAGAATGAACTCCTCCTGCACCGCAAATGCCGCGTAGCGCTCCTCGCTGAGCGTCACGGCGGGCACTGCGGGGTCTTGCCCCTCGCCGTTGCCGTTCGCTGGCGTCTCGGCCTCCGCCTCGCCGCCGCGCCGGCGCTTGGAAAGGCGCAGGTACGCGTCGCGCTCGGCGATGTCGAACTCGGCGTGGCGCAGCATCGACATCGAGATCACCTCGTCGCCCCCCTCGGCGAGCTTGATGCCGCGCACACCGGTCGAGGTGCGGCCGGAGAAGACGCGCACGTCGCTGACCGGGAAGCGGATGCACTTGCCGCCCTGGGTGGCGAGCAGCACGTCTTCCGCCTCGCTGCACGGACGCACGGCGATGAGCCGCTCGCCCTCCTCCAGCTTCATGGCGATCTTGCCGTTCGCCATGATATTGGTGAAGTTGGACAGCGCGTTGCGGCGCACGTTGCCGGTCGAGGTTGCGAACATGACGTGCAGGTTCGCCCACTTCGCCTCGTCCTGCGGCAGCGGCATGAGGGTGGAGATCGTCTCGCCCTCTTCTAGCGGCAGGAGCTGTACCATCGGCTTGCCGCGCGCCTGCGGCGTACCGAGCGGCAGCTTGTAGACCTTGAGCTGGTAGGCCATGCCGCGCGAGGAGAAGAACAGCACCGGCGTATGCGTATTGACGACGAAGACCTGCGACAGGAAATCCTCGTCACGCGTCGCCATGCCGGCGCGGCCGCGGCCGCCGCGCCGCTGCGCGCGGTATGTCGAGAGCGGCACGCGCTTGATGTAGCCGGCATGGGTCACTGTGACAACCATGTCCTCCGGCTGGATCAGGTCCTCGAGGTCCGTGTCGAGCTCGCCCTCCTCAAGCGTTGTGCGCCGCTCGTCTCCGAACTCCTCCTTCATCTTGAGGAGCTCGGCCTTCATGATGTCGTAGATGCGCTTGCGCGAGCCAAGGATGTCGATCAGGTCGGCGATCTGCGTGGTCAGCTCGCGCAGGTCATGGGCGATCTTCTCGCGCTCCAGCCCGGTAAGGCGGTGGAGCCGCAGCTCGAGGATCGCGCGCGCCTGCTCTTCCGAAAGCTGGTAATGGCCGTCGACGACCGCTCGGCCCGGTTCGTTGACCAGCTCGATCAGCGGACCGATATCCGCGGCCGGCCAGCGCCGCGCCATCATCTGCTCGCGCGCAACGGTCGGATCGGCCGCCTCGCGGATCAGCTTGATCATCTCATCTAGATTAACGACGGCGAGCGCCAGGCCGATCAAGACATGCGCGCGCTCACGCGCTTTGCGCAGCTCGAAGCGCGTGCGCTTGGTGATCACCTCCTCGCGGAAGCTGACGAAGGCGGCGATGATCTCGCGCAGGCCCATCAGCTCCGGCCGGCCGCCATGCAGCGCCAGCATGTTGAGGCCGAAGCTCGACTGCAGCGGCGTGTAACGGTAGAGCTGGTTCAGCACGACCTCGGCGCTCGCATCGCGCTTCAGCTCGACGACGACGCGCACGCCGTCGCGGTCGCTCTCGTCGCGCAGGTCGGCGATGCCGTCGATGATCTTCTCCTGCACGCATTCGGCGATGCGCTCCACCAGGCGCAGCTTGTTCACCTGGTACGGGATCTCGGTGATGATGATCGCCTGGCGGTCCTTGCGCAGGTCCTCGATCGCGGCACGGCCGCGCATGATCAACGAGCCGCGGCCGGTGCGGTACGCCTCGCGCATCGCGGTGCGGCTGGTCAGCACGATGCCGCCGGTCGGGAAATCGGGACCAGGGATGATCGGCAGCAGCTCGTCGATCGTGATCTCAGGATTGTTGATGTAAGCGATGCAGGCGTCGACGACTTCCGACAGGTTGTGGGTCGGGATGTTGGTCGCCATGCCGACGGCGATGCCGTTGGCGCCGTTGACAAGCAGGTTCGGGAACTGCGCCGGCAGCACACTCGGCTCGACCGTCTGGTCGTCATAGGTCGCCTGGAAGTCGACCGTCTCCTTGTCGATGTCGGTCAGCAGCGATGAGGCGGCGCGCGCCAGCCGCGCTTCGGTGTAGCGCATGGCCGCCGGCGGATCGCCGTCCATTGACCCGAAATTGCCTTGGCCAGAAATCAGCGGCAGGCGCATGGAGAAGTCCTGGGCCATGCGCACGAGGGAGTCGTAGATCGCGCTGTCGCCGTGCGGATGGTACTTACCCATCACGTCGCCGACGACGCGGGCCGATTTGCGGAAGGGACGGTTCCAATCGTAGCCGCCCTCGTTCGTCGCGTAGAGGATGCGGCGGTGGACCGGCTTGAGGCCGTCGCG
>DATAAP010000253.1:0-5264 GCA_036260035.1 Alphaproteobacteria bacterium
GACGGCCTGCGAGTAGGCGTCGAGCAGCTCGTCGTCGCGCGTGGGCGGCGCGTTCGGCGCCGCGGCACCAGGCGCCGAGCCATCGGAGTCGAGTGCGATGAAATCGAGAGGCATGGCGGTGTTCCTGCCGCCGGTTCACGCGCGCACGATCGCGCGCCGCGACCGAGGGTGAACGGATATGTAGTAAGCGTGGGCACGCGGCGCCAGTTCTGAACCTTCGCCTGGCGCCAAGAGAACGGAGCCGGCAGGAGAAGGCTCCAAATTAGGAAAATTGCCGTCCGCGCGCTTGACGCGACGACCCAGCGGCCGTGGTGCCGCCAGCGACGGATTGGGGCCGGGGTCGTCGGCCCGTGGCCAAGCCCGGCGGGGGGACAATACCGGCAAGGCGAGCCGAATAGGCTGCCTACCTGAACAGGCTGGCCACCAGAGCATCGAACTCGGCCCGGCCGATGAAGCCGTCCCTGTCGCGATCGATGTTCTCGAACTGCATCTGGTCGGAGGCGATGATCTCCGCGCCCGTGAGCGCGCCGTCGCCGTTCGTGTCCAGCGCCTCGAAGGTGCTCCGCGAGAGCTGCGATGTGCCGCGCCGGATGACGATCTGGCGCTCGGTGCGGTCGATGGGAGATCCCGACCTGGCCGTCCGGCGCTCGCGCGGCTGAAACAGTGCGATCACCTTGTTCAGCTCGAACTCGTTCTTGCTGATCCGGCCATCACTGTCGGTATCGAACCCGGCAAAACGCTGCGCCACCTCGCCGGCGGTCAGCGTCTGCCCGGCCGCAGCGAGCGGCATGAGAGCGATGAGCAAGGCCCCAAGCACACGGCTGATCATGGCGATCCTCCGCTAGTGGACAGAACTGCCCCAATACGGACCGCCGCGGCCGGGCGGCGGCGCTACTGCACCACGATGCGCGGCGCCTGCCTGGCGCCGGCGCCGGAGAGCTTCTCCCAGATGCGGTCGGCGATGGCACGGTAGGCCTTGGCGTGCTCGTTGGAGGGCTCGCTTACCGTGATCGGGCGGCCGCCGTCGGAGGTCTCGCGGATGACGATGTCGAGCGGCAGCTCGCCGAGGAACTCCATGCCGAGCTTGTCCGCCTCGCGCCGCGCCCCACCATGGCTGAAGATGTCCTCGCGGTGGCCGCAGTTCTTGCAGACGTGATAGCTCATGTTCTCGACGATGCCGAGCACGGGCACGTCGACTTTGCGGAACATGTTGAGGCCCTTGCGCGCATCGAGCAGCGCGATGTCCTGCGGCGTCGAGACGATCACGGCGCCGGCGAGCGGCACACGCTGCGCCATGGTGAGCTGCGCATCGCCCGTGCCCGGCGGCATGTCGACGACGAGCACGTCGAGCTCGCCCCAGGCGACGTCGCGCAGCATCTGCTCGAGCGCACCCATCACCATCGGACCGCGCCAGATCATCGGCGTGTCCTCCGGCACTAGGAAGCCCATCGACATCACCTTGATGCCGTAATTCTCCATCGGCATGAGGGTCTTGCCGTCAGGCGAATGCGGCCTTCCGGAGATGCCCATCATGCGCGGCTGCGACGGGCCGTAGATGTCGGCATCGAGAATGCCGATCTTGAGCCCTTTGGCGGCGAGGGCGAGGGCAAGGTTGGTCGCGGTCGTCGACTTGCCCACACCGCCCTTGCCGGACGCGACGGCGATGATGTTCTTCACGCCGGGCACGAGCTGCTTGCCGCCCGGGCTGTTGGGCCCGCCCGCAGGGCCGGCACCCGGCGCGCGCTGCGGCGGCGCAGATGGTGCCCCTTTCTGCGCCGTCAGCACGGCGGTGACCGACAGCACGCCGGGCAGCGCCTCGACCGCCTTTTCGGCCGCCTTGCGAAGCGGCTCGAGATGCGGCCCACGCTGGGGGTCGACCTCGATCGAGAAGCCGACATGGCCGTCGCGCACGACTAGGCCGCTTACCATGTTGAGCGAGACGATGTCCTGGCGGCGGTCGGGATCGGGCACGCGACGCAGCGCATCGAGCACCTGGGCTTCGGTCGGGACGGTGGGCACGGGCGTTTTCCTTGAATTGCTTGGCAAAAGGCCAATATGAGACGTGAGGGATGCGGGCAACCGCTATCGCGTCTCCAGTAGCAGTGATATAAGGCCGGGCCCGCCAAATTCAAAGCCGGAGAGCGGGTAGCAAGCGATTGGCCGAGCAGGAGGTTTCCCAGCACATGCCGTGGTCGAGTCAGGGAGGCGGAGGGGGTGGTCCATGGGGCGGAGGCGGCGGTGGCCGCGGCGGTCCCAATCCGTGGGGACGCCCGCCCGGAGGCGGCGGCGGTCCGCAGCCGCCGAATATCGAGGAGATCCTGCGGCGCAGCCAGGAGCGCATGCGCCGCGTCATGCCCGGCGGCTTCGGATCGGGCAAAGGTCTGATCGTCGTCGCTGCGCTGATCATCGCCGTATGGGCGCTGCTCGGCGGCGTTTATCGCGTGCAGCCTGACGAGCAGGGCGTGCAGCTGCTGTTCGGTAAATGGGTCAGCACGACCGGCCCCGGCCTCAACATCTGGTTTCCGCCTCCGATCGGCAACGTGATTAGGCCGAAGGTGACGCGCGTCAACAGCATGGACATCGGCTTCCGCGGGGCGCCGGCCGACGCGCGCGGCGGCCGCAGCACGGCGCGCCCCGAAGAGGCGCTGATGCTCACCGGCGACGAGAACATTCTCGACATCCAGTACACGGTGTTCTGGCAGATCAAGGACGCCGGCCAGTTCCTGTTCAACATCGCCTCACCCGAGGCGACCGTGAAGGCGGCCGCCGAGAGCGCGATGCGAGAGGTCATCGGCAACATGCAGGCGCAGTTCGCGCTCGCCGAGGGCCGCCCGCAGATCGAGCAGAGCGCGCAGCGGCTGCTGCAAGCGATCCTCGACGATTACGGTGCCGGCGTGCTGGTCACGCAGCTGCAGCTGCGCGGCGTCGAACCGCCCGACAAGGTGATCGACGCGTTCCGCGACGTGCAGCGCGCGCAGGCCGACCGGGAGCGCGCCCGCAACGAGGCGGAGTCCTATCGCAACGATATCGTGCCGCGCGCGCGCGGCGAGGCGCAGCGCCTGATCCAGGAGGCGGAAGCCTATCGGCAGCAGGTGATAGCGCAGGCGCAAGGCGAGGCGGCGCGTTTCGTCTCCGTGTACGACGCCTACAGGCTGGCCGAGGACGTCACCAAGCAACGCCTCTATCTCGAAACGATGGAGCAGATCCTGCGCGGCGTGAACAAGGTCATCATTGATCAAGCTCTGTCAGGCGGGCAGGGCGTCGTGCCCTATCTGCCGCTCAACGAGCTGCAGCGGCAGGCGCCCGCAGCGCGGCCGGCGGCGCAGGGCCAGACGCAGCAGGGAGTCCGCCAATGAACCGCACCATCCTCACCGCGTTGGCGGTCATCGGCGCGGTCATCCTGCTGATTGCCTTCAACGCGTTCTTCACGGTCCATCAGGCGCAGCAGGCGATCGTGCTGCAGTTCGGCGAGCCGCGCCGCGTCGTCCAGGAGCCGGGCCTGCACTTCAAGCGGCCGCTGCTGGAGAACGTGATCTATTTCGACAAGCGCCTGCTCGACTTCGACGCCGACGCGCAGGAAGTGATCATGCTGGATCAGCGGCGCCTGGTCGTTGACGCCTTCGCGCGCTACCGCATCGTCAACCCGCTGCTGTTCTTCCAGTCGGTCGGCACGGAGCAGGCGATGCGCGCGCGCTTGGGCGCGATCGTCAACGCAAGCTTGCGCAACGTGCTCGGTTCGGTGCCGTTCTCGGCGGTGCTGTCCGCCCGGCGCAGCGAGCTCATGCGCCAGATCAGTGATCTGGTCGTGCGCGAGGCGCGACCGTTCGGCGTCGAGATAGAGGATGTGCGCATCATGCGCGCCGACCTACACCCCGACAACAGCCCGGCCATCTACGCGCGGATGCAGACCGAGCGCGAGCGCGAGGCGCGCACGGAGCGCGCGCAAGGTGCGGAGGCCTCGCAGCGCATCCGCGCCGAGGCCGAGCGCGACCGCACGGTGATCATCGCCGAGGCGCAGCGCCAGGCGCAGGTGCTGCGCGGCCAGGGCGATGCCGACGCCACGCGGATCTTCGCCGAGGCCTTCAACCGCGACCCGCAGTTCTACTCGTTCTACCGCTCGCTGCAGGCCTACCGGCAGTCGATCGGCGAGGGGACGACGCTCGTGCTGACGCCGGAGAGCGAGTTCTTCCGGTTCTTCCGCGACATGCAGGGAACACACAACCCGGCAGCGGCGCCGACAGTGCCGGCACGACCAGGGACGGCGGCGCGATAGCATCCGGAGGCATCCAGTTGGCGTGGGATGAAACTTGCGGCGCAGGCAGGCGTTGCGCTTGAAACCGCGCGCCCGATGCGCACATTCGTGAATGCCCAAATGTGGACGAAATTTTCGTGCAGGGCTAGCATCGTTGCGGCGTCGGTCATCGGGCCCATTCGCGCAACCTATTGAAATTGCAAGGAGACCGTCAGTGATCGCACGTATTGCCGGTTGGGCCGAGGCCCGGGGCCTATTGCGCCGCGGCCTGGTCGCGTCCGTGATCGTCGTGACCGCGGCCGGAACCGCGCTGGCCCAGGCGCCCGCTCAGCAGCGGCCGCTCGGCACGAACGCGCCGACGCCGCCGATGCCGACCTTCGCCGATCTCGCGGAACGCCTGCTGCCGGCAGTGGTCAATGTGTCGACCACCCAGAGCGTCCGCACCGACCGCAACCAGCCGGGCCAGGGCCAAGGCGAGCAGCGCCGGCGCGGTCCCGACGTCCCGCAATTCCCGCCCGGCTCGCCGTTCGAGGAGTTCTTCCGCGACTTCTTCGACCGCCAGCAGCGGCCGGACGCGCCGCCGCGCCGCGCGCAGTCGCTCGGCTCCGGGTTCATCATCGATCCGGCGGGCTATGTCGTCACCAACAACCACGTCATCGCCGAGGCCGACGAGGTCAAAGTGACCTTGCACGACAACCAGCAGCTCTCGGCCAAGGTGATCGGCAAGGACCCGAAGACCGATCTCGCCCTGCTCAAGGTCGAATCCCCGAAGCCGCTGCCCTTCGTGAAGTTCGGCAATTCCGACAGTGCCCGCGTGGGCGACTGGGTGATCGCGATCGGCAACCCGTTCGGGCTGGGCGGTTCGGTGACCCAGGGCATCATCTCGGCGCGGCAGCGCGACATCAATGCCGGGCCGTATGACGACTTCATCCAGACCGACGCCTCGATCAACCGCGGCAATTCCGGCGGCCCGATGTTCAACCTCGCCGGCGACGTGATCGGCATCAACACG
>DATAAP010000254.1:0-5695 GCA_036260035.1 Alphaproteobacteria bacterium
CCGGTGACGCCGACGAAGCTCGCCTCGCGCTGCGTGCGCGCCAGCAGCTCGATGTCGCTGATGATCTCGACCTTCGCTTCCTTCGCCTTCGCCGCGACCGGATGCGGCTTGGGGAAGGTGTGGGGGATGCCGGGGCTGATCACCAGCGAGGTGATCTCGCGCCAGTCGGCGCTGCGCAGGTCGACGATGGGAATCTCTTCTGCGGCGGCGGCCTTGCGCTTCTCCTCGCTGTCATCCCAGGCGCGCACCTCGGCGCCGCTCGCCTTAAGGGCACGCGCGGCGACGAGCCCGGACTTGCCGAGCCCGAGGACCGCGACGGGGATGCCGGAGAAGGGGAAGACGTCGATCACCGCCGCTTCACCGCAGTTTCAGGGTGGCAAGGCCGGCGAGCGCCAGGATGCCGGCGATTATCCAGAAACGGATCACGATGGTCGGCTCCTGCCAGCCCTTCTTCTCGAAATGATGGTGCAGCGGCGCCATGCGGAAGACGCGCTTGCCAGTCAGCTTGAAGGAGACGACCTGGACGATGACTGACGCCGCTTCGAGCACGAACAGCCCGCCGACGATCGCGAGCACGATCTCGTTCTTGGTGATGACGCTGATGGCGCCGAGCAGGCCGCCCATCGACAGCGAGCCGGTGTCCCCCATGAAGACCATCGCCGGCGGCGCGTTGAACCACAGGAAGCCGATGCCGGCACCCACCAGTGCTGCGCACACCACGGCAAGCTCGCCCGCGCCGGGCACGTGGTGGATCAGCAGGTAGTTGGCGAAGACGACGTTGCCTGTGAAATAGGCGAACAGCGCGAAGCAGCCGGCCGCGATCATCACCGGCACGATGGCCAGGCCGTCGAGCCCGTCGGTGAGGTTCACGGCATTGGAGGCGCCGACCATCACGAACATCGCGAAAGGGATGAAGAACCAGCCGAGATCGATCAGCACCGACTTGAAGAACGGCACGGCGAGCGAGGTCGAAAGCGGCTCTCGGGTCAGCGAGGTGATCGCCAGCGCCGCGGTGAAGGCGACCAGGCTCTGCACGAGCAGCTTCATGCGGCCGCTCATGCCGCCGCGCTTGGTGAGCTTGAGGTAGTCATCGACGAAGCCGACCGCGCCAAAGCCGACGCAGACCAGCAGCGCCGTCCAGACGTAGCCGTTGGTCAGGTCGCCCCACAGCAGCGCCGAGACCAGCATGGCGATCAGGATCAGGACGCCGCCCATGGTCGGCGTGCCCTTCTTCGTCAGCGCGTGCCGCTCCGGCGTGTCCTCGCGCACCTGGACGTTGGGCTGCTTGCTGCGCAGCCAGGCGATGACCGGCCGGCCGAGTAGGAAGGCCAGCACCAGCGATGTGATGACCGCGCCGCCCGACCTGAAGGTGAGATAGCGAAAGACGTTGAGCGGGCTGAACTGGTCGGCGAGCGGGACGAGCAGGTTGAAAAGCATTTTCGGTTCTAACCGTTGGCCGCGCGGCCTTGCGGCCCGCCGGGTCCGTTCGTGTTCGCCGCTCCGGCCAGCAGGGCATCGACGATCCGCCCCATGCGGCTGCCGAGCGAACCCTTCACGACCACCACGTCGCCAGGCCTGACCGCGGCGCGGATCAGCGGCACCAGCGCTTCCGAGTTCGGTGCGTGCGCGCCGCGCAGCGCCGCCGGAAGCGCGTCATAAAGGCGCGCCATGTATTGACCGCAGGTAAATACTTGGTCGACTTTCGCCGCGACGAGCGCGTCGGCGAGGCCGGCGTGAAGCTTGGGCGAGTCAGGGCCGAGCTCGAGCATGTCGCCGAGCACGGCGATGCGCCGGCCGCCTGTGCCCGGCGTGGCCGCGGCGAGCACCTGGAACGAGGCGCGCATCGAAGCGGGGCTGGCGTTGTAGCTGTCGTCGATCAGTTCGAAGCTGTCGCCGTTGCGGCCGACGCGATGGCGCAGGCCGCGGCCCTTGGGTGCTGAGAGTTGCGCAAGCGAGGCGGCGCCGGCGCCGACATCGCCGCCGAGGGCTGCGACCGCGCCGAGCACGGCCAGGCTGTTGATCACCCAGTGGCGTCCGGGGGCGCCGATGCGATAGCTGACGGCGCGGCCCTCGATCATCGCCGACACCTGCGACCAGGTCGGCTCCAGCCGCATCTCGATCAGGCGCGCATCGCAGCTCGGGTGCTCGCCGAAGCTCAGGACGCGGTGCACGCCTTTGGCGCGCGCGCGCTCCGCCAGGAAATCGAAGAAGGCGTTGTCGCGGTTGAGGACGGCGGTGCCGCCTTCGAGCCCGTCGAACATCTCGGCCTTGGCGGCGGCCACACCCTTGACGCCCTCGTCCGGGAAGTTCTCGACATGGACGGCTTCGACGGTGGTGATGATCGCCACGTGCGGTCGCACCATGCGCACCAGCGGCGTGATCTCGCCGGCATGGTTCATGCCGATCTCGAACACGCCGAAAGCGGTATCCGCAGGCATGCGTGCGAGCGTCAGCGGCACGCCGATATGGTTGTTGTAGCTGCCCACGCTGGCATGCGTCGGGCCCTGGCCGCCGAGCGCGAGCTTCAGGGCCTCCTTGGTGCCCGTCTTGCCGACGCTGCCGGTGACCGCGACGACGCGGACGGCCGCATTGCGCGCGCGCGACGCGCGCCCGAGCTTCTCGAGCGCCGCCAGCGTGTCACCGACCACCAGGAGCGGTGCGCCGGGCGGCAGGCCCGCGGGAGCGCGCTCCACCAATGCGGCAGCAGCGCCGTTCGCAAATGCAGCGGCAACGTGGTCGTGTCCGTCATGCTTCGGTCCTTTCAGGGCAACGAACAGATCCCCTTGCGCGAGGGTGCGCGTGTCGATCGAAACGTCGGTCGCCTGCCACGCGCCCTCGGCGCGCACGCCCAGTGCCGCGGCGGCTTCTTCGGCGGTCCAGATCGTCCGGCTCATGCGGCGCTCCGGTCGGCCGCGGCGACGGCCTCGCGCGCCACCTCGACATCGTCGAAGGGATGCACCGTGCTGCCGATGATCTGACCGCGCTCATGGCCTTTTCCGGCGAGCACGAGGATGTCGCCCGGCCCGAGTGCGGCGACCGCCTGGAAGATCGCGTCGCGGCGCGGGCTGATCTCGCTAGCGCGCGGGCACGCCGCCATGATCTGGCGCCGGATGGTGGCAGGGTCCTCGCTGCGCGGATTGTCGTCCGTGACGACGACGCGGTCGGCGAGCTTCTGCGCAATCGCGCCCATCATCGGCCGCTTGCCGGCGTCGCGGTCGCCGCCGCAGCCGAACAGGATCACCAGCTGGCGCTGCGCATGCGGGCGCAGCGCCGTCAGTACTGTCTCGATCGCATCCGGCGTGTGGGCGTAGTCGACATACACGGCCGCACCGTTGAGGCGGACGGCGGCGCGCTGCAGGCGGCCGGGCACGCCCTCGAGGCGGGTGAGGGCGTCCACCGCCGCCGGCGTCTCGGCGCCGCAGCCGATGACGAGCCCCAGCGCCGCCAGCGCGTTCATCGCCTGGAAGGAGGCGACGAGTGGCAGCGTGATCGTGACCGGGCGGCCTTCGATGGTGAGGGCAAGCCGCTGGCCGTCGGGCAGCGGCTCGAGCCGGTCGAGCCGGATGTCAACGCCCTTGCGCCCGTAGGAGATGACGCGGTGGCCCTTCTTGCGGCAGAGCGCAGCGAGGCCCTCGAACTCCGGCACGTCGGCGTTCAGCACGGCCGCGCCGCCCGGGATCATCACCTCCGAGAACAGCCGCTCCTTCGCCGCCGCATAGGCGGCCATGCTGCCGTGATAGTCGAGATGGTCGCGCGTGAGATTGGTGAAGGCGGCGGCGGAGACCCGCACGCCGTCGAGGCGGAACTGGTCAAGGCCATGGCTCGACGCTTCCATGGCGACGTGCTCGACGCCGGCCGAGGCAAGGTCGGAAAGATCTTTGTGGAGCGCGACCGGATCGGCGGTGGTGAGCGCGCCCGCGCGCGTTGCATGCGGCGCCACCAGCCCGAGCGTGCCGAGGCTCGCCGCCGGCTTGCCGAGCGCCATCCACAGCTGCCGGGTGAAGGCCGCGACGGAGGTCTTGCCGTTCGTGCCTGTGACCGCTGCGATCGTGCTCGGCTGGCGGCCATAGAAGCGCGCCGCGAGCAGAGCAAGGGCGCGGCGCGGATTGCCGCTTTCGAGCCGAACGACCGGCGCCGGGGCAGGGACACCGGGTTCGCCGAGAACGGCGACCGCGCCGCGCTTCACCGCATCGGCGATGAAGCTGTTGCCGTGCACTTTCGTGCCGGGCAGGGCGGCGAACAGATAGCCGCTCTGCACCGCACGCGAATCCGCCGTAATTCCGACGATGTCCGGATCCGCTTCGGGAGCGGCTTGCCGGACGGTCGGATCGGCTTCGATCAGTTTCCGCACGCGCACGTCCTTACCTTCTGTTTCGTCATCGGATCGACGCGTTGATGAACAATTGCTCCTGCAGCTCCGGCGCGTTGTCGTCGACCGGCGCGATGCCATAGAGCGATGCGATGCGCGTCACGATGCGCCCCATCGCCGGCGCCACGACCCAGCCCGCGGTGGCGTAGCCGAGCGTCGCCTTGTTGCCCTTCGGCTCGTCGAGCATGGCGTAGACTACGAAGCGCGGCGCGTTCATCGGAAACGCGCCGACGAAGGAGGAGATGCGCGCATCCTTCTTGTAGCGGCCGTTGACGATCTTCTCCGCTGTGCCGGTCTTGCCGCCGACCAGGTAGCCGGGCACGTTCGAGCTCTTGGCCGTGCCCTTTTCGACGACCAGCCGCATCAGCCGCCGCATGTGGTCGGATGTCCGGGTGGAGATGACGCGCGTCCCGGCGGGCACGCTGTCCTCGTCGCGCCGCAGCAGTGTGACCGGCCGCAGCACGCCGCCATTGACGATGGCCGAGGTGCCCGAGACGAGCTGCAGCGGCGTGATCGAGATGCCGTGCCCGAACGACACCGTCATCGTGTTGATCTCGCGCCAGGGCGCGGGGACGAGCGGGCCGCCCACTTCCGGCAGCTCGATCGACGGCGTCTTCAGGAAGCCCATGCGGCCCAGGAACTCGCGCTGGCGGTCGCGCCCGACATCGAGCGCCATGCGCACCGAGCCGATATTCGACGAGTACATGAATATCTCGGGCACGGAGAGCCAGCGCTTCTGGCCCTTGTAGTCGCTGATGGTGAAGCGGGCGACCTGGATCGGCTTGGTGGCGTCGTAGCCGCCGGCGATGGTCGTGGTGCCGTAATCCAGCGCCATCGCCGTGTTGAAGATCTTGAAGGTCGATCCTGGCTCGTAGACGCCGAGCGTGTTGCGGTTGAAGCGCGTCTCCGGCTCGGCCTGGGCGGGCGCGTTGGAGTCGAAGTCGGGCAGCGACACCATCGCCAGCAGCTCGCCGGTGTGGATGTCCAGGACCATCGCGGCAGCGCCGATCGCGCGGAACTCCTCGACCGCCTTGGACAGCTCCTCGCGGACGAGGTGCTGGACGCGGATGTCGATCGACAGGCGGAGCGGCTCGTTCGACTGTTTGAGCCGCTCGTCGAAATACTGCTCGACGCCGGCAAGGCCGCGCTTGTCGATATCGGTGAAGCCCACGACATGCGAGGTCAACGCGCCGTGCGGATAGACGCGCCGCTCCTCGCGCTGGAAAAACAGGCCGGGGATGCCCAGGCGGTTGACCGCGTATTGCTCTTTCGGCGTCAGGCTGCGGCGCAGCCAGACGAAGCTGCGGTCGGAAGCGAGCTTCGCCG
>DATAAP010000255.1:0-6196 GCA_036260035.1 Alphaproteobacteria bacterium
CTCGCGGCGCCGCAGACGCATGAGCGCGCAATCAGCCGCACCGCCCATGACTCGCGCCTGGCGCCGTCCTCGCGCGCGATCGACCGCGGTGCGCGGCTGCCGAATTTCAATGACAGGTTCGCTGGCAATGCGCCGGATCTCGGCTGCTGCGAGCTGGGCGACGAGCTGCCGTGGTTCGGGCCGCGCCCGGACGAGCTGGCACGATGATCGGCCGCCGCGACGCCATGCTCGCTGGCGCTGCGGCGCTCCTCGCGCCGCGGGCGGAAGCGGCATCGTTTGATGCTGCCGCGCTGCCGCGCGGGGAATGGACCCGGCTGCACGAGCAATCCGCCGGCGACTCGGTGACCTTCCGCCGGCAGCTCCACGGCGGGGCGGCGTTCGACACGAAGCGCGGCCGCATCGTCTTGTTCGGGAGCGACGAGCACGGCGAGGACTGGACGAACTCGCCGTTCTTCTTCGATGTCGCGACGCTGCGCTGGATCCGCCTCTATCCCGACGACGATCCGTCGACATACCGCGCCGACCGCTTCGGCCTGCCGGTCGCGGGAACCGACGGCAACCATCCCTGGGCGATGCACACCTTCGGCACGGTCACGTACCACGAGGCGAATGACGCGATCGTCATCAGCATCTATCCCGACCACCTTCGGCCCGACCGCTTCACCAACGCGCTCGCGCATGTATGGCCGCAGGTGCGGCGCCACCCAACCTGGGTCCTCGACCTCGCGACGGAAGCGTGGAAGCCGCTTCCGGGTCCCGCTGTCCATTTCTTTCCGTATGCTACGGCCTACGATCCGAGGCGCCGCGTGGTGATCGGCTACAAGGAAGAGGGCGTCTACGAGCTGCGGCCACAGCCGATCGGCTGGACTAGGCTCGCCGTGCCCGGCCTGCTCGGCTACGCGAACAGCGCCGTTTTTGATACCAAGCACGACGCGCTCGTCGTGTTCGGCAGCCATACCGGTTTGGATGATATCGTCATCTACCAACCGGCGACGAAACGGCATCAAAAGATGCCGACGCCGGGACTGCGCCCGCCCAAGGCGACCTCGCGGCCCATGGCCTTCCACGCCGGCATCGGCCAGACGGTCATGCTGTTCGACAGCAAGGCGGATGGCGATCGGTCGCTGCCCGGGCCGGGCCATGCCGAGACCTGGCTCTACGATCTCGGCCGCGACGCATGGACGCGCCTCTCCGCGCGGCTGCCGTTCCGCCTCGGCATGAACTACAACCTCGTCTACGATCCGCAGCGCGCGTTGCTGCTGCTCGTTGCGGGCGGTCCCGCGCAGCCGACCAGCGTCTGGGGCCTGCGGCTATGACCGGCGTTCTGAAAGGCGTGGCGTGAAGAACTTCCTGCTGCCGCCGCTCAGCCTCTTCATCCTCATCGTGCTTGGCTGGCTCATCGCCCGCCGCTGGCGGCGCATCGGCCGCGCTTTGGCCGTGCTGTCGTTCGTGGCGCTCGTCGTGCTCAGCGCGCCTTTCGTGACCGGCTGGCTGATGCAGCCGTTGCAGATCTATCCGGCGCTCGATCCGGACCGCCTGCCGAGCGGACCCGCCGCCATCGTCATACTTAGCGGCGACACGCAGTCAGAGGCGCCGGAATATGGGTTCGACATTCCGGGACCGCTCACATTGGAGCGCGTGCGCTACGGCGCGTTCCTGCACAAGCGCACGCAATTGCCCATTCTGGTCAGCGGTGGCCGCATCCATCTCCAGCGCTCGTCTCTCGCGCGCCAGATGCAGGCGACATTGACGAAGGAGTTCGGCATTCCGGTGCGCTGGCTTGAGGAGCGATCCTACGACACCCATCAGAACGCCGCGCTGTCTGCCGAAATGCTGCGTCGCGATGGCATCAACAAGGTTTTTCTGGTGACGCATGCCTGGCACATGCGCCGGTCGATGGCCGCGTTCCGCGCCACCGGCATCGAGGCGGTCCCGGCGCCAACGCGCTTCATCCGGGCGCCGACCGGCATTCCCGAGGACTTCATTCCCAACGCCTCATCGCTGCGCGGCAGCTACTACGCCCTGCACGAATGGCTCGGACTGCTCTGGTACTATGTCGCCGGTTACTCGAAATCCTTCTCCTGATCCGGCTGCGCCGCTGCGCATCCTGACCTTCAGCACGCTGTATCCCAACGCGGCGCAGCCGTCGCATGGCGTATTCGTCGAGAACCGCATCCGCCATCTCGCCGCGAGCGGCGCAGCCAAGATCGAGGTCGTTGCGCCGGTGCCGGTGTTTCCAGTCGTGCGCCATTTCATGCCGGCCTATGCCGAGGCAGAGAAGGCGCCGCTGCAGGAAGTCCGGCACGGCCTGACCGTGCGCCACCCGCGCTACCTTCTGATGCCGAAGATCAGCATGCTCGCCGCCCCGCTCAGCCTCTACTGCTCGGCCCGGCCGGTGGTCGCGCAGCTCAAGCGTGATGGCTTCGATTTCGACCTGATCGACGCGCACTACTTCTATCCGGACGGTATTGCCGCCGTGATGCTCGGCCGGCATTTCCGTCGCCCGGTGACGATCACTGCGCGCGGCACCGATATTAACCTTATTCCCGAGCATTACTGGCCGGGACGCATGATCCAGTGGGCCGCACGCGAGTCGGCCGGCATGATCACGGTCTGCGCCGCGCTCAAGGATGGCCTCACTGCGCTCGGCGCCGACGCGGCGAAAATCCGCGTGCTGCGCAATGGCGTCGACCTGCAGGTGTTCCGGCCAGTCGACCGGAATGCGGCGCGGCAGCGGCTCGGGCTCACGGCGCCGACCCTGCTCTCGGTGGGCCATCTGATCCCGCGCAAGGCGCACGACCTGGTGATCCGGGCCGTGGCGCAGCTTCCCGGCTATCACCTGCTGATCGCGGGACTGGGGCCGGAGGAGCAGCGCCTGCGCGCGCTCGCGCGGACCAGCGGCGTCGAGGACCGCGTGCGATTTCTCGGCCGGGTCGCGCACGACCAGCTACGCGAGGTCTACGGCGCCGCCGACCTGCTGGTGCTTGCATCGAGCCGCGAGGGCTGGGCCAACGTGCTGCTGGAATCGATGGCCTGCGGCACTCGAGTTGCGGCGTCCGACGTGTGGGGCACGCCCGAGGTCGTCGCGGCACCCGAGGCCGGAGCTCTGTTCAAGGAACGCACGCCGGACGCAATCGCCGCCACGGTGCGCAAGGTCATGGCGCAGCCGGAGGACCGCGCGGCGACGCGCCGCTACGCGGAGGGCTTCAGCTGGGACGACACCACACGCGGGCAGCTCGAGCTGTTCCGCGCGATCGTGGCCGCGGAGCGCTCTTCGCCATCGAATGCACTCGCAGCGGCCGGAACATCGCTGTGAAGATCCTTTATCACCATCGCATCCGGTCGAAGGACGGCCAGTTTGTGCATATCGAAGAACTGGTGCACGCGCTGCGCGAACTCGGCCACGAGGTCATCCTGTCCGGTCCCGCGGTGGTCGAGACGGAAAGCTTCGGCACGCCTGACCAGCTCGGCCACGGCCTGCGCCGGCTGCTGCCGAAGGCGGCGTACGAGCTGCTCGAGACCGGCTACAACGCAGTGGCGTTCTTCCGGCTGCTCGCTGCATGGCGGCGTCACAAGCCAGATGCCCTGTACGAGCGGTACAATCTTTTTCTAATGGCCGGCACTTGGCTGAAGCGCCTCACCGGCCTGCCAATGATCGTCGAGGTGAACGCGCCGCTGAGCGAGGAGCGCGCGAAGTATGGCGGCCTGTCGCTCATATCCTTCGCGAAGCGGCTGGAGCGCTACGTCTGGCGGAACGCCGACGCGGTCGTGACGGTGACGCGCCCGCTCGCGCGCCACATCGAAAACGCAGTCGGCGTGGCGGACCATATCGTTATCATGCCGAACGGCATCGACCCGCAGCGCTTCAGCGCAGCGCCTTCGACGGAGGAGGCGAAGCGGCGACTGGGGCTCGCGGGGCGCACGGTTCTGGGATTCACCGGCTTCGTGCGCGACTGGCATCGCCTCGATCGCATCATCGACTACATCGCCGACAGGCCGCAGCGCCCCGATCTCTGCCTCGTGATCATCGGCGATGGCCCCGCCGTGCCTGAATTGCGCGCGCATGCGCAGGCGCGCGGCGTCGCCGAGCGCATGGTGTTCAAGGGCCTCGTGCCGCGCGACGCGGTTCGCGATCATGTCGCGGCGTTCGACGTTGCCCTGCAGCCGGCTGTGACGCCCTATGCTTCGCCGCTGAAAATGATCGAGTACATGGCGCTCGGCCGCGCCATCGTGGCGCCCGACCTGCCGAATATCGCCGAGCTGCTGCGCGACGGCGAGACCGGCCTTCTGTTCGACCCGCAATCGGACGGCGCCATCGCGTGCGCCCTCGACCGATTGCTCAAAGATGCGGCCCTGCGCGCGCAGCTGGGCGAAGCCGCGCGCAAGGCGGTTGAGACCCAGAAGCTGACTTGGCAGCACAATGCCGAACGCAGTGTCGACCTCTTCCGCCGCGCGATGCGCAGGTAGCGGTCGCTACCGACGCGCGGCCCGCCGCCGCAGGCTCGAGGGCGGGCGGCCGTACGTCTCGAGGAAGACGGCATTGAACCGGCGCACGCTGGAGAACCCCGCCGCAAAGGCGACCTCCGTGATGGACAACCCCGGATCTTCGAGCAGCCGCTTCGCGCGCTGGACGCGGCACGTCTTCGCCACGCCGACTGGCGTAGCACCCGCGTGGATGTAGAAGAGCCGGTCCAGATGGCGCCGCCCGATTCCGAGCCGCAGGGCGAGCTGCTCGACAGAGTGATGGTCCAGAAACCCGCCGTGGATCATGCGCATGGCACGGGACACGGTCGCGGCCGACCCGCGCCATGCGGGCGAGAAAGGCGCCGCCTCGGGCCGACAGCGCAGGCACGGGCGGAAGCCCGCCTGCTCGGCAGCGGCAGCGGTCGGAAAGAAGATGACGTTCCGCGACTGCGCCGGCTTCACCGGGCAGACCGGACGGCAATAGATGCCGGTCGTCACCACGCCCGTGAAGAATCGGCCGTCATAGCGGCGGTCGCGCGTCGTGCGAGCGCGGTCGCAGGTCGCGAAATCGAGCATCGCCGGAGAGTACGCACGCGCCCGGATCATGTTCATGCTTACTGACGACCACGTCCGATTCTGGCGAGAATTATTCGGCGGCGGCGGCTAGATCGCAACGCATGAATGATCTGCTGGATGACCCTGTGTGGCACGCCCTCGCGGCTGCACCCGACCACCTGGTCATCAGGATGCCGCGGGCGGCGCGATTCATTCCCGACGTTGCGCCGTTCTTCGGCGTCGAAGCGCACGACTTGGAAGTGTATGCGCAGCTCGCGCCGCTTCTCGGCGGCTCTTCCGAGGCGCGGTTGTTTACGGCCGAAGCCATCGAGGTGCCGCCAGGGTGGCGGGAGGTTTCGCGGCGTCCGATCCGCCAGATGGTCCTCCCGGCGGATGTCGCGCTGAGCGCCGTCGCTCGATCTCTCGAGAGACTTGGCGCTGCGGACGTGCGGGATATGCTCGCGCTCGCGGCGCGGGCCGATCCGGGCCCGTTCGGGCCGCGGACGATCGAGCTTGGGTGCTTTCTTGGAATCCGCGACGGTAGTCGGCTCGTAGCGATGGCCGGGGAGCGCTTTACGTTTCCGGGCTTTTCGGAAATCAGCGCCGTTGCCACCGACCCCGACTATCGCGGCAGAGGATTCGCGCGCGACCTCACGCTCGCGCTGGCATCGCGCTTCCGCGCAGCGGGACGCACGCCGTTTCTCCACGTTTTTCCGGACAACCGCGCGGCGGCCAAGCTCTACGAGTCACTCGGCTTTGTCGACCGCAGGGAGCTGCAGGTGGTCTGGCTCGCGCCGGCCTGACAACCTTCTTCACGCTTCGATCGCGGCCGAAGCATTTGGCGAATCGGCGCCCTAACGTCGTGTCCTCGATTCAACGAGAGACGCATGCCGCCCCTGAACCCGATCGCTGCAGTTACGGCGAAAGACCCGTATCCCTATTATCGCACGCTTGTCGCCGGGCGGCCCGTCTATCGCGACGACATGCTCGACCTTTGGGTGGTGGCGAGCGCCGCCGCGGTCGACGCCGTGCTCGCCGATCCTGCTGCGCGTGTGCGTCCCGTCGCTGAACCGGTGCCGAAGGCGCTTGCCGTTGGTCCGGCTGGCGATATCTTCGGGCAGTTCGCCCGCATGACGGACGGCCCGAAGCATGTTGCGATGAAGAACGCGATCCGTCT
>DATAAP010000256.1:0-9245 GCA_036260035.1 Alphaproteobacteria bacterium
CAGCGCGTTATAGAAGTTGGGCCGGTCATCCGGCTTCTCCTTGGCGGAACGCAGCGCGCTCGTCACCTGGGCGAGCAAACGGTATTCAACCTGACGCGGGTTCTGCGTGATGTTCTGGACACGGTCGTAAGCGGCATACCCCTTCATGGCGACTCCTGAATTGTCGGCGACGCGATCTCGCCGTTCTTCCTGTTCATTGCGATCTTCAGCAGCTTTTCCTCCACCTCGATGAGCCATTTGCAGGTCTTCATGGCGAGGTAGATTTTGCTGTTCTCCACGTGACGCAAGATATCGAGCAGCGCGGCGCGCACCTCGCGGAGGGACGTGACGCCAAGAAAGTCGTTGAGGTAAGCATCGAAGCGCTTGCGTGCCTCTTGATCGCCCCCGGAGATGTACAGCAGCATCAGTGAGAAGTAGATGCGGCGGGCCGGCGTGTTCGCTTCCGTCTCCTGCATGATGTCCTTGCTGCGCAGAAGGATCGCCTCGTTCTCGAGCATCAGCGACACGCGGCGCTTGCCGGCCTTGAGGACCGCGCCGTTGACGATGAACTTTTCTCCGGGCTTTAGGTCGATTTTGAGCGACATGCGTTGCTTGGCCGGGTAGTCGCGGCGTCCCGGAACATAGTCGAGCACGCTTAAGAAAGCTTGAACGCGGCGGCGCCGTTTGGACGTGCCGTCGCGCGGCGCTGCCCGTCTGACTGCGCCGTATCGCTGCTACGCGCAACTGGCCGCAGTGCGCCGAAAAAGAAGCCCCGGGCGGAATGCCGCCCGGGGTCCTGAGCCCGCTAGGATTAGCGGAACAGGGAGAGCAGGATCTGCGGCGAGCTGTTGGCGATGCTGAGAGCCTGCACGCCGAGCTGCTGCTTGACCTGCAGAGCCTGCAGCCTCGCGCTTTCCTCGGCCAGGTCGGCATCGACGATGCTGCCCAGACCTTCGGTCACCGCGTCGCTGACCTGCTTGTTGAAGTCCTGCTGGAACTTCAGCGCGTTCACGTCCGAACCCAGATCGCCGAGCGCCGTACCAACCGCGGTGATCGCGGCGTTGACGTCAGCCAGGGCCGACGTAGCGGTCGTCGTGCTGGTGAGGGCACCGAACGTCAGTGAGCCAATCGCGCCCTGGTTCGAGATCGTCAGCGAGCCGCCCGAGATGGTCGAGATGACCGTCGCGTCCGTCGCGCCCGACTGCAGCAGGTTCTTGCCGTTATACGAGGCGTTGCTCACGAACGTCTGGAACTGCGTCTTCATGGCGGCGAAGTCGGCCGCCAGGATCGACTGCTGGCTCGCCGTGTTACCGGCGTTCATGCCCTCGATCGCCTTCTTCTTCATGTCGGTGAGAAGATTGGAGATCTGGGTGGCACCCGCGATCGCGACGTCGCCGATGCCCTTACCGTTCGCGAGGGCCTGGTCGACCGCCGTATAGGCCTTGAGGTCGGTGCGGATGCCCTGCGCGATGGCGAAGCTCGAAGCGTCGTCCTTCGCGCCGATGACCCGCAGACCCGTCGAAACGCGGTCCTGGGTCTTCGCCAGCGACTCGTTGGTCACGTTGAGGTTACGCAACGCGAGCAACGCGCCCATGTTCGTATTCACTGAATTAGCCATCTACTTCTCCGCTTTCTAGAGGTGCAAAGCGGACAATTCTTGTCCGCAGGCAACGCCCACCCACCCTGGGCGCGCGTTTGCCCACCTCTGCAGGAGCAATGGCGATGCCATGTCGCATTGCCGCGCGGCCCTTCTACGATTGCAGGACTTTTCTGCCTAGTAGGGTTAAGCGGCGTTAGGCAGTTTCGATGCAGCGGAAGATTCTGCCGGGCGCGCTCGGCAAAACTTGCAGCGTGCCGGCAAGTTCTGCCGTTGGCGCCGCGGCACAAACTGCCTCAACTGGCCGGCACGATCTGCCACGACACCTCGCGCCGCCGGGCGATGGGTTGCCGTCATGAAAGAGTGCAGCAAGCCATTTCAACGCGTTAGCGGCACAAGCGGAGTTGGCCCGGCCCTTGCTCCATTGTTGGCGGACAAACGCGGCTGACGAGCACCATGGATTTTGGCATTCGAGAACTGTCGACCGGACGAGATCCTGCTCCCGACCCGACGCGACGTCGCGACAGGTCGGGCAGCTCGGATTTTGCCGCGATGCTCGATCAATCGCTGGACGCGCCGGAAGAGACGCCGCGCGAAAGTGCGTCCGCAAAAACAACTGAGCCTGCATCCCCAGAGAAAGTCCGCGAGAAGCCGGCCCGCCCCGATCAAAGCGAAAGCGATCGGAGCAAACCGGACTCCGACAGCGACCCTACCAAAGCAGCGTCGTCCGAAACGCCTGTGCAGGACAATGCCGATCACGTCTCAACGAAGCCGGAGCAGAAAACGCCCGAATTAGCCTCCGCGTCGGTGGAGCCGCAGAAGCCCGAAACTGCAGACAATGTCGCGCCGGCAACGAATGCGACGACCCCGGCCGCGACCGCGCAACCCGCGCCGGCACCGCAAGCGAAAGCGCCGACCGCCGCGCCGGTCGATCCCATTGCGCCGCTCGGCACGATCTCGCAGCAAATGCCGGCCGAAACGAGCCCGACGGAGGCACTGCCGAGCGGCGCCACGAAGGCGCCGGACGCAGGCGCGGCATCGCAGCCTGCCTTCGCCGAGCAACTTGCGAATGCAAACGGGAAATCGGCTGAGGTCGCGCCTGCGAAGAGCAAGGCGAAGAATGATCCATCAGCGCGCGCCGAAGCGATCGTGACGCCAGCCGCCGCGGAGCCGACGACGGCCGCAGCGGTGAATGCGCCGGCAAGCACCACTTCGGACAATCGTGCGCAGCGCGATGCGGCAAACGGCAATCCGGCGCCGCAGGTGCGGTCCGCGCCGGCAAACGCCGCGACGATCCAGACCGCGCAGACCGCACCCGGCGCTGCCCCGCCTTCGCTTGCGCCGACGGCCCAAGCGCAAGCGGCCCCGGCAGTGGCCGAACCGGCCGACGATGCGCAGATCGTCGCGATAATCCGCACGCCCACACAGCAGACCGCCGCAGCAGCGACACCGGCCGCGTCCGAGACGAGCGCTCCAGCCGCGTCGTTCGAGAGCCAGCAAAAGGATCTTGGGTCCGACGTCAAAGCGACGGCGGAGCCCGCCAAGCCCGATGCGCCACGTCCGTTCGGCACACTGGCGCCTGGACTTGGGCTCGCGGCGCAGATCACCGCGCAGCAGACGCCGGAGCAGGCGAATGCCGCGGACCGGCTTGCGCAGCTCGCGGTGGCGACAGAGGAAACCACGCCCTCACCCAACACCGATGTCGAGCCGGCGCCGCCCGCGGACAAGACCGCGTCTTCGCCGCGCACTGATCAGCCGGCGCCGATCGAGGCGTCCGCATCGCGCCAAGCAACCGCTGATGTCACCGCTGCCAACGCCGCGGCGCGCGCAGCGCGTCCGAACTTCCATCCCGTGGTGACGCAGGTGGCGGCGCAGGTCGCTCAGGCCGCCGCCGACGGCACCGACCGCATCAATATCCGCTTGTCGCCGGCGGAGCTCGGACGGATCGACGTCAAGCTGGATTTCGGACCCGACGGACGCGTGCAGGCCGTCTTTGCCGCCGAGCGCCCGCAGACGATGGAGCTGCTGCAGCGCGACGCACGCGATCTCGAGCGCGCTCTCCAAGACGCCGGCCTGCGCGCCGACTCAGGCAGCCTTTCCTTCAATCTCCGCGGCAACGGCCGCGAAAACCGCGGCGAGCAGGCGCCGGGCGACAGCCGCACCGACGCGCCGCCCGCGGATGTCGCTGCTGCGCAATTGCAGGCCTACTCCGCCGGGCTCGGCGGATCGGGCCGGCTGGATATCAGGATTTGAACCCCTCGTCAGAATGACGGCTAACCCAACCTACTTCCGTCCGTCACAGGAGATGCGAACATGAGTCTTTACGGTGCATTGCTTTCGGGCGTTTCCGGACTGCGCGCGCAGTCGCAGTCGCTGGGCACGATCTCGGACAACATCTCGAACGTCAACACGATCGCCTACAAGCGCTCGGTTGCGCAGTTCTCCACCCTTGTCACCGGTGCGAGCAGCACGAGCACCTACTTCCCGGGCGGCGTGCGCGCCAGCCCGCGCGCGCTGGTCGATCAGCAGGGCGTGCTGCAGACTAGCACCCGCGCCACCGATGTCGCCATCCTCGGCAACGGCTTCTTCGTCGTGAAGTCCGCCGACAACGCCAGCGGCGAGCAGCTCTACACCCGCTCTGGCTCGTGGGCCGAGGACAACCAGGGCCGCCTGGTGAACTCCTCCGGCTACTTCCTGCAGGGCTGGGCGCTCGACCAGCAAGGCAACATCATCGACGTCAACACGATCGACACGGTGTCGGTCAGCACGTTGAACGGCGTCGCCGTCGACACGACGAACATCGAGATCGGCGCCAACCTCGATTCGCAGCAATCGTCGACCGTGCCCGGCTGGAACCTGGCGACGTTCATGGCCAGCCCCGCCGGCGCCGGCAATCAGGCTTCGGAAGACCTTGCCGACGGCACGGTCACGCCGCACTTCCGGCGCGCCCTCAAGGTGTTTGACGCCCTCGGCACGGCGCACAATCTCAACATCAGCTTCGTCAAGCTGACCGGCGCGAATCAGTGGGGCTATTCGATCAGCGCGGAAACCCCGGCCGAGGTCACTGGCGCGATCGGCAACGGCGGCCTGCTCGGCTTCGGCTCGCTCACGTTCAACGGCGATGGCAGCTTGAACGCCGTCGATTTCCGCACCGCCGGCAGCCTTGGCGCCGACCTCGCGTCTCAGGCTCTGCCAGTCACGTGGGCCAACGGCGCCGCGGCCAGCTCGATCACGTTCGATTTCGGCACTGAAGGCGCGCTCGGCGTCGGCCGGACCGACGGCGTGACGCAGTTCGCCTCGCCGCACAACATCGCCTTCGTCAATCAGGACGGCGCCGAGGTCGGTCTGCGCACCGGCGTGTCGATCGATGCCGACGGCTTCGTCATCGCCTCGTTCAGCAACGGTGCCACGCAGAAGATCTGGAAGCTGCCGGTCGCGACCTTCGCTAACCCGGCGCGGCTCGAGGCGCGCAACGGCAACGCCTACGCGCAGACGAACGCGTCGGGCGAGTTCAACCTGCGCGAGGCGAATACCGGCGGTGCCGGCCGCATCGAGCCGGGCGCGCTCGAAGGCTCGAACGTAGACCTGTCGGAGGAGTTCACCGCGATGATCGTCACCCAGCGCGCCTACTCGGCGTCGGCGAAAACGATCACTACGGCGGACGAGATGCTCGACGAGCTCCTGCGGATCAAGCGCTAGGCATAGCAAGGCGGGCGGGCTAACGGCCCGCCCGGCCTCACCTCCTGTAGAGAGATTCATTCATGAGCAGCCTGCTCGGGTCCTTCAACCTCGGCGTCAACGCGCTGGTCGCCTCTTCGTCGGCCTTCGCCACCATTTCGCAGAACATGGCGAACAGCCGCACGCCGGGCTATCGCCGCGTCGAGACCGAGTTCGCCACATTGCTCGGCGGCATCGACGTGCGCGGCAGCCAGCCGGGCGGCGTGCGCGCCTACACGCGCACCAACATGGACGTGCAAGGATCGCTCGAGATCACGAATCGCAAGTTCGACATCGCGATCGACGGCCCCGGCATGTTCGTCTTCGGGCAGTTCGAAGGCGGCAGCGACGCGGATGAATTCCGCTACTCCCGCGACGGCAGCCTGACCTCCATCCGCTCACCCGATGTGAACGACCCGGTCGGCTATCTCGGCAACGAAACCGGGTTGTACCTGCTCGGCTGGGAGCTCGAGAATGGCGAAGTCGTCAGCGACAGCCTCGCCGACCTCCGGCCCCTTCCGGCCACGACTAACGATGCGTTCGAAGGCCAGCAGACGGCGAATGCTGACCTGATCGCCACATTGCCGGCGAACCAGACGACGGCGGCGACGCAGATCTTCTATTTCGACGCCAACGGCGCCCGCCAGACGCTGATGCTCAACTGGACGAAGAACGCCCCCAACAGCTGGACCCTGCAGCCCACCGATCCTGCCGGAAATCCGGTCGGCGGCCCGATCCCGATGACGTTCGACGGAACGGGAAACATCACCTCGGCGACATCGATCACCATCGCCGGTTTCAACCTGAACGTGTCCCAAGTGAACCAGGTCGGCAATTTCTTCCAGCTCGGCCAGTACATCCAGGACGGCGTCGCGCGCGGCGAGTTCGTCGCGTACGAGATCCTGCCGGACGGCCGCGTGAATGCTCGCTACACCAACGGCGCGGTGCGCTCGCTCTACAAGGTTCCGGTCGCGACCTTTCCCAATCAGGCCGGGCTGATCGAGGAATCGGGCACCATGTACCGCGTCTCCGACAAGTCGGGCGACCCGACGCTGAACGAAGTCGGCGAGCAGAGCATCCAGATCGTGGCCGGTGCGGTCGAGATGGCGAATTTCGACCTCTCGCAGGGATTCACGCAGCTGATTATCACCCAGCGCGCCTATGATACCGCGGCCCAGGTGGTCCGCACTGTCGACGAGATGAGCCAGGTGGTCACGCAGCTCCTGTGACGCTTGTTCGAAGAGCCCACTTGAAGGCCCGATTTTTGCCTGATTTTCGAGCCCGGTCGGCGCGTTCCGCATTCATGGTAAATGCCTTGCACGTTTAGCGTTTTCTTAAGTCGCCCACCCTAGTATCCGCCCCATGACCGAGCCCGCTCTTCCTCGCGAGTCGAACGCGGCGCCGCAGGCCCACAGCAACGGTTCCGCCGATGCCGCGCCGCGGTCGCTCGATCACCTGCCGCCCCCCAACACCAAGCGTTGGGTGATCCGTCGCAAGGCCGCCGTGGTCGGCGCCGTGCGCGCTGGCCTCCTCACGCTCGAAGACGCCTGCCAACGCTATCACCTCTCGGTAGAGGAATTCCTCTCATGGCAGCGCCTCATCGAGCGCCACGGGCTCCCCGGCCTGCGTGCGACTCGGTTGCAGGATTATCGAGGTCCGGCGGACCAGACCTAAATCGCCCGCGGCAACAACCGCCGCGCGAGGAAAAATCTGCCGCCGCCCGGCAAAATCTGCCGGTCTTTTAACGCTCTCTTCACCGCCTGAACGTTAGCGTGGCCTTAGGGATTGGGCCCGGCAAAGCATCGCCGGCGCCCAAGCTGGAGGGTCGCTGGAGTGGGCAGTCTCGTCGAAACATTGCGTCGCCTGGGGCCGGTCAAGCTGGCGACGATGGCGGTGGTCGCCGCCGCGCTGATCGGATCGTTCGCGTTCTTCGCTTCGCGCATCAACCAGCCGCCGATGGGGCTGCTGTTCAGCGAACTCTCGGCTCAGGACTCCGGGCAGATCGTTGCCAAGCTCGAGGCGCAGAACGTCCCCTACGAGCTGCGCGCAGGAGGTAGCCAGATCTTCGTCCCCAGCGATCGGGTGCTGCGACTGCGCATGAGCTTCGCCGAACAGGGCGTGCCGCGCGGCGGCATGGTGGGCTACGAGATCTTCGACCGCGGCGATACCATCGGCGCCACCAACTTCGTCCAGACGCTCAACCACGTCCGCGCGCTCGAAGGCGAGCTGTCGCGCACGATCGCTTCGCTTGGCCCGATTTCCAACGCGCGCGTCCACCTCGTGATACCGCGGCGCGACCTGTTCAGCCGCGAGCGTCAGGAGCCGACGGCGTCGGTCGTCCTCCGCCTGCGGGAGGCCGGCTCGTTGCCGCGCATCCAGGTCAACGCGATCCAGCATCTCGTCGCATCCAGCGTCGCCGGCCTGAAGCCGGCCCGCGTCTCGGTGATCGACGACCGCGGCAATCTCCTGGCGCGCGGGCAAGCCGAGGGCGAGGACAGCCCGATGTCGACCGCAGTGACGGCCGACGAACGCCGCCGCAGCTATGAGCAGCGCCTCGCCCGCACGATCGAGGAGCTGCTGGAGCGGTCGGTCGGCGCAGGCAAGGTCCGCGCCGAGGTGACGGCCGAAATGGATTTCGACCGGATCATCACCAACACCGAAAGCTTCGATCCTGACGGCCAAGTCGTGCGCTCGACCCAGACCGTCACCGAATCCAGCGATGCCAAGGAGTCCAGCTCGACCGGCGCGGTCTCGGTCACCGCGAACCTGCCCGAGGGCGACTCAAGTAGCCAGCCGGGTCAGAACAGCAATCGGACGTCGCGCTCGGAAGAGACGGTGAACTACGAGATCACCAAGACGGTCAAGAACCACATCCGCGAGGCCGGCGCCGTGCGCCGCCTGTCGGTGGCGGTGCTGGTCGACGGCGCCACCACCGTCAACAGCGATGGCACGCGCACATATGCGCCCCGCTCTGCGGAAGAGCTCGAGCGGCTGACCGCGCTCGCCAAGTCCGCCATCGGCTTCAACCAGCAGCGCGGCGACACGATAGAACTGGCGAACCTCGCCTTTGCCGGCGTCGAGCCGCTCGATCCCGGCGCCCCGGCCCCCCTCCTCAACCTTTCCCGCAGCGAGTATTTCCAGATCGCCTGGATCCTCGTCTCGGTGATCCTCGGTATTCTCGTCGTTCTCTTCTTCCTCCGGCCGATCGCCAGCGGCTTCTACCAAGTGGCGACCGCGGATGCGGCCGCCGGCGGCGCCGGCACGCCGCTCCTGCCCGGCCGCGCCGGCGCGGCGCCGGCCGCGCTTGCACCGCCGGCCGCCGGCACGCCCGAGTTGGAGGAAAGCGCAGCAGCCGCCGCAGCCGCCGACGCGATGATCGACCTCGACCGCATCGAGGGACGCGTGAAGGCCTCGTCGATGAAGAAGATCGGCGAGATCGTCGACAAGCATCCTGAGGAAGCAGTCTCGATTGTGCGGTCCTGGATGTATCAGGAGAACTGAGGCGCATGAGCGCGCGAACCCGCGAAGACATCCGCAGCATGAGCGGCCCGGAACGCGCCGCGGTGCTGCTGCTTGCCCTCGGCGAGGAGCATGCCGCGAAGCTCTTCGCGCTGATGGACGACGAGGAGATCAAGGAGCTTTCCCAGACCATGGCGAATCTGGGGAATGTCAGCTCCAACGTCGTCGAGCGCCTCTTCGTCGACTTCGCCGACCAGATCTCCGCGACCGGCTCGCTCGTCGGCAGCTACGATTCGACCGAACGGCTCCTCCAGAAGGTGCTCGATAAGGAGCGCGTCGAGTCGATCATGGAGGAGATCCGCGGCCCCGCCGGCCGCACGATGTGGGATAAGCTCGGCAGCGTCAACGAGGCTGTGCTCGCCAACTACCTCAAAAACGAGTATCCGCAGACGGTCGCCGTCGTGCTCTCCAAGATCAAGCCCGAGCACGCGGC
>DATAAP010000257.1:0-3074 GCA_036260035.1 Alphaproteobacteria bacterium
CCGAGCGGCACGCCGAAGGCGCCACCGAGCACGAACGGCCAGAACAGATCCGGGCGGAACGATCTGCGCAGCGCGACCGTGGTGATAAGCTGGCCGGTCAGGCTGCCCAGCACCACCAGCGGCCCGGCGACCGCCGGCTCGACGAAATGCAGCCACAGGCCGAGAGCGACAAGGCCGAAAGCGAAGCCGGAAAGGCCCGAGGTGAACGACGCGACCAACGCCGTCGCGCCTAGTGCCAGCTCGGTTGCGCCGAGGTTCACGGCGACACCACGTTCAAAAGAAACAGCAGGCCGGCGGCCAGGCTGAAGCCCGCCGTCACTGCGACGGCGCCGCGCTGCCAGTTGCGCCAGCCTGCGAACTCGATTGCCAGCAAGCGGATGCCACCGGCGAAATGCGCGGCCAGCAGGATGACGAGCCCCGTCTCGGCGAACTTGAGGAGCGGGCTCTCGGTCCAGCGCAGGAAGTCGCCGAGGGCCGCCTCGCCGTTGATCGCCTGCCCTAGCGCCCAGAAATGCAGCGGCAGGAACAGCCCGAGGAGAAGCCCCGAAACGCGGTGGACGACGAAAGCAAGGTAATTGGGATGCGACCGCGCGCGCCACGCGAGGGCCGCTCCAACGCCGGCGCTCATCCGACCAGCCCGCCCACGGCGCGCCAGCCGATCACGAGGAGCAGCACGGTCGTCAACGCGGTTACCGCGTCTAGCGAAGGGCCACGCCAGATCGTCATCTCGCGGACGATCGTCCGCAGTCCAATCGGCGCGTGGATCGCAATGGCGAGAACGAACAGGCTGTAGAAGAGCATCCAGCCCAGCGAGCCGCGCGTGCGTGCAAGGATTTCCGCGGCCGTCAGCCCGCCGCGCACCGCATAGATGATGGTCGCGAGATGCACCGCAACGCAGACTGCGAGCACCGCCGCGGTCGCGCGCTGCGCGGTCCATAGCAGCGTTTCGATCCGCGCGGCGCGCTGCGTCGTCATCACAGCCGCCCTTTCAACGCCGCCAGCGCGGTCCTGCGCTTCAGGCCGGCGATCGAGCCGGTGGGATCGAGATGCTTCGGGCAGTACTCGCGGCAGCTCTGCTGGCTGTGGCAGGCATGGCAGCCGGCATCGCCCGCGACCGCCTCCAGTCGCTGCTGGTTCGCGCCGTCGCGCACGTCATTGACCAGGGTCCACGCGCGGTTGAGCGCGGCCGGCCCTAGATAGTCGCGGTTCCATGAAACGACGTCACAGCCGGAGTAGCACACGGCGCAGCCGATGCATTCGATGCCGGCATCCGCCGCGCGGCGAGCGCGGCTGTCCGGCGGCACGGTCGCGAAATCGTCGGGCGCGCCCTCCTTACGCACGAAGCGGCCTTCGGCGCGTGCCCACTTGTCGAAGAACGCCGTCATGTCGACGGCGAGGTCCTTGATCACGGGCAGGTTGCGCAGCGGCGCGACCGTCAGCTTGCCGTCCTCGGCGACCTTGGTGACGTGGGTGCGGCAGGTCCAGCGCGGCACGCCGTTGACCGTCATCGCGCAGGAACCGCACATGCCGACACGGCAGGCGAAGCGGTAAGACAGGCTGGGATCGATGCGGCGTTGAATCCACGTGACCACGTCGAGCACGGTCTGGCTGGCCCGACGCGGCACGTCATAGGTCTCGAATCTGCCTTCGGCCGCACCCCGCCAGATGCGCACCGTGAGCGATGCTTCGCTCAATACGCCCTCCCATGGTCGCGGCTGCTTGGCGCAGCTCTTCGGTGGCCGTTCGAAATGGCGCCGCCCCGCGCGCGGAGCGGCGCCAGACTCATGCGCTCTGATAGAGCTTCGTCAGCACGAACTCACGGTGGCCGAGCGCCTCGGCGGCGGTCAGCCTGCCGTTGCACGTGCGGATCATGATGTCGATGAGGCGGTCGCCCGCCTCGTCGAGCGTCATCTCGCGCCGCAGGATGCCGGACACGTCGAGATCGATATGCTCGCTCATCGTCCGTGCCGTCTTCGGATTGGCCGTGAGCTTGATCACCGGCTCGATGGGATTGCCGATAACGTTGCCCTGCCCGGTCGGGAACAGGTGCACGACAAAGCCGGCCGCCGCCTGCAACGTGACGCACTCGGCTGCCGCGGAGGACGTATCCATGAAGTAGAGCCCAGCGCCCTTCTTCGGCTCCTCCGCCGGCTTCAGCACGTCGATGAACTTCGTGTTGTGGCCGATCTTCTGGAAATTACCGAAGGCCTTCTCCTCGATCGTCGTCAGGCCGCCCGCGATGTTGCCCTTGGTCGGCTGCGATTCTGACAGGTCGTTCGTCTTGTGACGATTGATCATGTCATTATAGGCGTTCCACGTCGCCATGAACTTCTCCGACACTTCCTTGCTGACCGCGCGGGTCGCGCAGATCACCTCGGCGCCAGTCAACTCGGAGGTTTCGCCGAAGCAGGTCGTAGCACCCAGCGGATCGATCTTGTCGATCAGATTGCCGACCGTCGGGTTCGAGGCGAGGCCGGACGTCGTGTCGGATTCGCCGCACTTGCACGAGACCCACAGCTCATTGATGTAGCACTCCTCGCGCTGGATTTCCGACGCCCAGTGCACGAACTCCTTGGCCTTGCGCGAGGCGGCGGCGATCGTGGCGATGTCGCCATTCCCCTCGATCGAGAAGCCCTCCACCGGCTTGCCGGTCTTGGCGATGCCGTCGACGACGCGCTTGGTCCAGCCCGGCTCGATGCCGATGACGACGCAGGCGGCTACGTTGGGGCTCGCGCCGGTGCCGATCAGGGTGCGGAAATGCAGCTCTAGATCCTCGCCGAACTGCAGACGGCCATAGGGATGCGGCAGCGCCATCGTGCCCTTGATGTTGTTCGCCACAGCCTCGCAGGCGGCGTTCGACAGGTCGTCGAGCGGCAGGATGATGACGTGGTTGCGCACGCCGACGCGGCCGTTCGAGCGGCGATAACCCAGGAAGTTGAGCGAGCGCGGATCGCGCTTGGCTACCGATTTTCCAGCCATGGCTACCACCTCTTGGTCTTCACGTTGTGGACATGCGCGTGCGCGCCCTTTGGAATGTCGGCGACCGCCTTGCCGATGTCGTTCCCGTACTTGAT
>DATAAP010000258.1:0-2380 GCA_036260035.1 Alphaproteobacteria bacterium
CGTGTCCGCATGCGGACACGACCGCGTTTGTCGTCGCGCGGCCAACGCCCTGCGCGCCGCCCTCGCTGTGATAGCCGTGAAAGCAGCCCATCAGGGACACCAGAAAGCCGAACGCCGCGGCCTTGACCAGGCCGGACACGACGTCCATGAACTCCAGATAGTCCATCGTGCGCTTGAGATAAGAGGCGGGATTGAAATTCAGCTTGTAGATGCCGACCAGATAACCGCCGAAGACGCCGATCACATCGGCCACGAGCACAAGCAGGGGCAGCATCGTCAAGCCGGCGATCAGTCGCGGCGCGACGAGATACTTGAACGGGTTGGTGGACAGCGTCGTCAGCGCATCGATCTGCTCGGTCACGCGCATGGTGCCGATCTCGGCGGCCATGGACGCGCCGATACGCCCGGCGACCATCAGCCCGGCGATCACCGGGCCGAGCTCGCGGGTCATGGACAGCACGACCACGGTCGCGACCGCGCCTTCGGCCGAAAACCGAGCGAAGCCGGTATAGCTTTGCAGCGCGAGCACCATGCCGGTGAACAGCGCGGTCAGGCCGACGACAGGCAGCGAGAAATAGCCGATGTCCATCATCTGGCGGCCGATGAGCTGCGGATACCAAGGCGGCCGCAGGCAGTGCGACACCGCCACGCCGGCGAACATGGCGATACGGCCCATCGCGCCGAGGAATGCGATGAAGATGCGGCCGATCGTGGCGAGAGGATTCATACCGAGGCCGCCATCGGCCCGTTGACGTAGCGCCGGTGAAGTCGTCCGCCGAGCCGGGTCAGCACCTCGTAGCCGATCGTGCCGGCGACCTCTGCGACATGGTCGGGCGTGAGCGTGCTGCCCATCAGCTCGACGAAGTCCCCCGGTTGCAGCTGGGGTACGGCCGTTGCATCGATCGTGATCAGGTCCATGGACACTCGGCCGATGAAGGGCAGCTTCACGCCGCCGAACAGGGCGAATCCGCGATTGCTCAAGCTGCGCAGCCAGCCGTCAGCATATCCCGCCGCGATCGTTGCGACTCGGGTCGGTCCGCCGACACGGTGCGTCGCACCATATCCAACCGTCTGCGGACGGTCAATCGTACGGAGTTGCAAGACTTTAGCGTCCAATCTTGCGACCTGACGCATAGGATTGGGCTGCCCCGGAACCGGGTTGATCCCATAGAGCGCGCAGCCCGGCCGGCACTGGTCGAAATGGTATTCGGCGCCGAGGAAAATGCCGGAGGAGTTGGCGAAGCTGACGGGTGCGCGCGGCAGTCGAGCGGTGATCGTCTTGATTCGCCCAAGCTGCTCGTGGTTTAGCGCATGATCCGGCTCGTCAGCGCAGGCGAGGTGGCTGAGCCAATACTTGATCTCAAGGCCAGAGAGCCGTTCGGGTTCGGCGACGAGGCGGGCGGCCTCGTCCGGGCTCAGGCCGAGGCGCGACATGCCCGTGTCGAAATGAACGATTGCAGGGCGGGCTTTCCCCTCGGCTCGTGCTGCCTTCGACCATTGCTCGATCTGGCCGAGGTCGTTGAGCACCGGGATGAGGCCGTGCGACGCGTATTCACCGGCTTCGCCGGGAAACAGCCCGTTCAGGACGCCGATCTCCGCGCCCCCGCTACGGGGCAGGGCCGCGCGGACGGCGACGGCCTCCGAGAAGTGCGCCACATAGAACCAGCGGCAGCCAGCCGCGTAGAGCACCGGCGCCACCTTCACGGCGCCGAGCCCGTAACCGTCTGCCTTGATGACCGACGCGCAGTCCGCTCCGGACTTTTCGGCGCGTCGGCGCAGATTCCGGTAGTTCTGGGCGACCGCCGTGAGGTCGATCGTCAGCACGGATTGCGACGGATAGGCGTCGCGCGAAATGTCACTCGCCATCCGAGTACTGGTCGGACTGCGCCAGGTTGTCGAACTTCGTGTAGGTGCCGTCGAACTTCACCCGCACCGTGCCGATCGGTCCGTGACGCTGCTTACCGATTATGATTTCCGCCAGATTGTGGATCCGCTCCATCTCGGCTTGCCACGTTTCGTGCTCGCCCGTCCCCGGCGTGGGCTCCGCGCGCGCTTTGTAATACTCCTCGCGGAAGACGAACATCACGACGTCGGCGTCCTGCTCGATCGTGCCGGATTCGCGGAGGTCCGCGAGCTGCGGCCGCTTGTCTTCGCGCTGCTCGACCGCGCGCGAGAGCTGGGACAATGCGAGCACGGGCACGTTCAACTCTTTGGCGAGCGCCTTCAGGCCGCGCGTGATCGCCGAGATTTCCTGAACGCGGTTCTCGGACCTGGCACCCGGCGCCGGCGTCAGGAGCTGGAGATAGTCGATGACGATCATGCCAAGGCCATGCGTGCGCTGCAGGCGCCGCGCGCGCGTCCTGAGCGCCGAGATCGACAG
>DATAAP010000259.1:0-11142 GCA_036260035.1 Alphaproteobacteria bacterium
CGCGAGCTCATCCTGCGCGACAACGTCGATTTCCTGGTCGGTACATTCACCTCGGCGGAGGGCCCTGCCGTATCGCCCATCGCCAAGGAGAACAAGATCGTCTTCATCGCGCCGGTCACGAAGACGGACCAGCTGATCGCGCCGGCGAATCTGCATCCATACGTGTTCCGCAGCGCGTCGAGCACAACGATCGAAGGCCGCTCGGCCGCCGAGATCATTGCAAAGCTGAACGTGAAACGCATCGCCACGATGAGCCAGGATTACGCCTACGGCCAGGACGTGACCAAGGCCTTCGTCGAGCACATCAAGAAGATCAAGCCCGATGTCGAGATCGTTGACCAGCAATGGCCGAAGCTCGGCGAAGCCGACTACACGCCGTTTATCAACGCGCAACTTTCCAAGCGCCCAGAGGCGGTGTTCTCGTCGCTGTGGGGCGGCCACTTCGTCACGTTCGCCAAGCAGGCGAAGCCCCTGCGCTACTTCGAGCAGCTGAATTTCAACTTCGTCGGCGCCGGCGAGCCCGGCTCGATCGAGACTGCAAGATCAATGGGCGACGAATATCCGTACGGGATCTGGGGCAATACCTACGATGTGCCCTCATGGCCCGGCGGGCCCGCCGCGCACAAGGAGTATCTTGAGCGCGTGAAGAAGTACACAAAGGACGAGTGGCCTTCCTCGTGGCCGATCACCGGCTACATCGCCATGCAGTTCCTGGCCGAGGGCATCAAGAAGGCCAACAGCACGGATTCCGACAAGGTCGCGCAGGCGCTGAAAGGCATCACGGTCGATACGCCGATAGGCAAACAGACCCTGCGCGCCAAGGACCAGCAGGCCAATCGCGGCCAGTTCTGGGGCAAGATGGTCAAGGACGAGAAGGTGCCCTTCGCTGTGATGCAGAACGTCACCTACATCGACCCGGCGCCGTTCATGGATTGAGGAGAGGCCCTCATCCTCGCCTTCTCGCAAGCGGGAGAAGGACGCGGCCAGGCGCTCATCCGAACCCTCTCCCGCTTGCGGGAGAGGGCAGGGTGAGGGTGGGGCCGCGGGGACGGACGGCGAAATTTCTGCCCTGACACATGTCCACGACCATCGACCGCGCCGAGTCCGGCACCGTCAAGAGCGTCGTCAAGGTGCTCGATATTCTTGAGTGCCTCGGCGCCGGACGGCGGCCGATGAGCGTGTCGGAAGTCGCGCGCGCGACCAGCATCAATGTCAGCACCGCGCACCGCCTGCTGCAGACCCTGGCGCGGCGCGGCTATATCGAGCAGCGTGCCGAGACGCGTAACTATGCGCTTGGGCCGCGGCTGCTGGAGCTCGGCAGCGCCTATGCCGGCAACCAGGACCTCTTGCGCGCCGCCCTGCCGCATTTGGAGGCTTTGCGAGACCAGGTGCATGAGACCATCCATCTCGGCATTCTGAGCGACGGCGACGTCGTCGAAATCTGCAATGCGAGCGGGAGCCAGCCGGTGAGCGTCTCTATGAAGACGGGCCGGCGCGATCCGGCGCATTGCACCGCGATCGGCAAAGTGCTGCTCGCCGCACTTTCCGAGGCCGAGCTCGACCGCCTCTTCACGCGCGGCCCGCTGCTGCGCGCGACCGCGCGCTCGATCACCAGCCGCGCGCGGCTGCTGAAGGAGATCGACCGCGCGCGGCGCAACGGCTACGCGCTGGACGAGGGCGAGCTCGCCGACGAGCTGTGTTGCGTCGGCGTGCCGATTGTGGCGGCTTCCGGCCGCGCCATCGCCGGCGTGTCCATCGCCATGCCGAAGATGCGGTTCAGGCCGCAGCGCGTCGCCGGCTGGGTCAAGCTGCTGACCGAGACTAGCCGCCGCATCGCGGCCGCCCTGGGGCCCTCGCATGGATAAGGTCGTGTGATGCCCGAGCCATCCTTCCTCTTCGGGCAGTTCCTCGGCGGGCTGACGACCGCGATGTTCCTGTTCCTGATCGCGTCGGGCCTGTCGCTGATCTTCGGCGTGCTGCGCGTGCTGAATTTCGCGCACGGCTCGTTCTACATGATCGGCGCCTACCTCGCCTGGCAGATCGTCGGCTGGATCGGGCCGGGCAGCAACGGCGCCTTCTGGCTCGCGGCCCTCGGTGCCGCATCGGCGGTGGCGCTGCTCGGCGCCGTTGTCGAGCGGGTTCTACTCCGCCATCTCTACGGCCGGGAAGAGCTGTACCAGCTCCTCTTCACCTATGCGCTCGTGCTGATCCTCGGCGACGCGGCGAAGGTGCTGTGGGGGACCGGGCAGCTCTCGGTCTCGCGCCCGCCGATGCTCGCCGGTGCCTTCCAGCTCTTCGGCGCGACGATCCCTTACTATAACCTCTTCATTATGCTGCTCGGGCCGGCCATTGCCGGCCTGTTCTGGCTTGTGCTCCACCGCACCGTGATCGGGCGCATGGTCCGCGCCGCCGCCCTGGATCGCGAGATGCTGGGGGCGCTCGGCGCCGATGTCGGCCGGCTCTACACCGGCATGTTCGCGGTCGGCTCCTTCCTCGCCGGGCTCGGCGGCGCCCTCGTCACGCCGATCAAGAGCATCGTGCCTGGGATGGACGTGGAGATCATCGTCGAAGCATTCATCGTGGTGGTGATCGGCGGCCTCGGCTCACTGTGGGGCACGTTCCTCGGCGCGCTGATCTTCGGGCAGGTGCTCGCCTTCGGCATTCTCATCTTCCCGCGTTTCTCGATGTTCGCCGCCTTCGTGCTCATGGCCGTGATCCTGATCGTGCGGCCTTGGGGCCTGCTCGGCCGTCCGTTGCGGTCATGACCATGGCGAAGCGCATCCCCTGGACTCTGATTGTGTTCGTCGCCGCGCTGACGATCCCGTATCTGGGCTCGCGCTTCTACACGTTTCTCGCGACCGACATCATCATCCTCGCGCTGTTCGCGGTCAGCCTGAACCTGCTGCTCGGCTACACCGGGCTCGTGTCGTTCGGCCATGCCGCGTACTTCGCGATCGGCGCCTATACATGCGGCATCCTGATGAAGACGTATGGAATCCCGTTCGGCATCGGCTTCGTCGCGGCCGGGATCCTGAGCGGTCTGTTCGCGGCGCTGTTCGGCTTCTTTTGTGTGCGGCTGACGAAGATCTATTTCGCGATGCTCACGCTTGCATTCGCCCAGATCGTGTGGGCGATCTGCCTGAAATGGAACTCGGTCACCGGAGGCGAGCAGGGCCTGTTGAACGTGCCGTCTCCCGATCTCGGCTGGATGGCGTCGCTGCCGTTGATCGGCGACATGCGTTCAGCCGACCATTTTTATCTGGTGGCGCTCGTGCTGGTGGCGCTGTGTTTCGCTGTGTTGCGCCGCATCGTCGACTCGCCATTCGGTCGCATCTTGAACACCATCCGCGAGAACCCGGAGCGTGCGCAGTTCATTGGCATCGACGTGCGCCGCTACGAGCTCGCCGCCTTCTCGCTGGCCGGCACGTTCGCTGGATTGTCCGGCGCCTTGTTCGGGCTCTTCAACCGCGGCGTCTTTCCCGATTTCGGCTACTGGTCGAAATCGGCGGAAGTGCTGATCATGGCCATCCTCGGCGGCATGGGTCATTTCTGGGGGCCGGCGGTCGGCGCTGCCGCTCTGATCCTGCTCAATCAGCAGATCACCGCCTACACTCAGTACTGGCCGTTCATCCTCGGGACGATCCTCATCATCCTGCTTTTCGTGTTCCCCGGCGGCATCGTTGGGGCGCTGCATGCGGGCTATGTTCGCCTCAGGGCGCGACGCGATGCTTGAGGTCCGCGACATCCGCAAGAGCTTCAACGGCTTCACGGCCGTCGGCGGGGTCAGCCTCGACGTGCCGGCCGAGAGCATCACCGCGGTGATCGGTCCCAACGGTGCCGGCAAGTCGACCTTTTTCAACCTGCTGACCGGGCATCTGCGCGCCGATGCCGGTCGCGTAGCCTTCGCCGGCCGCGACATCACGGGCGTCGCGCCGCATGCGATCTGCCGCATGGGAATCGGCCGCTCGTTCCAGCACACCAATATCTTCCGCAACCTGACCGTCTTTCAGAACGTGCAGGCGGCGCTCATCGCGCATGCCGGCCAGGCGCGCAACTTCTGGAGCCGCGCCGACGATCTCTACCGCGAGGAGACGTTGAAGATCCTCGAGTCGCTTGGCCTTGCCGACAAGGCGGATGCGGTCAGCAGCGCGCTGTCGCACGGCAACCAGAAGCAGCTCGAGTTGGGTATCGCGCTTGCGAGCGACCCGAAGCTGCTGCTGCTCGACGAGCCGACCGCCGGCATGTCCGCGACCGAGACCCGCGAGTCGATCCGGCTGCTTGCGCGCATCGTCGCCGAGCGCAAGCTCACCCTGCTGTTCACAGAGCATGACATGGAGGTGGTGTTCTCGATTGCGCAGAAGATCGCGGTGCTGCATCAGGGCAAGCTGATCGCCGAAGGCACGCCGGAGCAGGTGCGCGCCGACCGTGAGGTGCGCCGCGTCTATCTGGGAGAGCGGCATTGAGCCTCCTTGAACTGCACGATGTCCATGCCGCCTACGGCACATCGCGGGTGCTGTTCGGCATCTCGCTAGAGGTGGCGCAGGGCGAATGCGTCTGCCTCCTGGGACGCAACGGCGTCGGCAAGACGACGACGATGCGCGCGATCATGGGGTTGACGCCGCCGAGCAGCGGCCGCGTGGTGTGGAATGGCAGGGATATCGCCGGCCGGCCGCCATTCCGCATCGCCCGCGAAGGCATCGGCTTTGTGCCAGAGGATCGCCGTATCTTCGCCGAGCTGACGGTGATGGAGAATCTCGAAGTCGCCGCGCGCGCTGCCCGCCGCCCTGGACCATGGACGATCGAGCGGGTTTGCGGGCTGTTCCCGAAGCTGAGCGAGCTGGCCGACCGCCAGGGCGGCTTTCTCTCCGGCGGCGAGCAGCAGATGCTGACGATCGGCCGCACCCTGATGGGTAATCCCGAACTTCTGCTCCTCGATGAACCGTCCGAGGGCTTGGCGCCGCTGGTTGTCGAGAATCTCTTGGAGCAGGTGCGCGCCCTCAAACACGAGGGTCTCACGATCCTGCTCGCCGAGCAGGGCGTCGACTTCTCGCTGGCGCTGGCCGACCGCGTCTACGTGCTCGAGAAGGGTGCCGTCAAATTCGCCGGCGCCGCGGCGGAGCTGCGCGATAATCCGCGGCTGCGGGACGAGCTGCTGGCGCTGTCATCCGTACCGATCAACTGAGGAGGGACTCATGCCGTTCGTCAATATCCGCATTCTCGAAGGCCATTCGCAGGAACGTAAGGACGAGATCTCGCGGCGCGTGACCGCGGCGATCAGCGAGGTTGCACAGCTGCCCAAGGAGGTGATCTGGGTCGTATTCGAGGATGTCTCGGCTGAGGACTGGTACGTCGGTGCGACGCGGGTCAGCGAGCTGAAGAAGCAGGCGGCGAAAAAATGAGCGTCGAGATCCGCAGCCCGAAATTCAAGTCGGTCGTCGGCGACTCGGTCGAGTTCGAGAAGCTCGGCACGGGGTTCCTGTTCACCGAAGGGCCGCTGTGGCACGCGCGCGACAAGTATCTGCTGTTCAGCGACATGCCCGGCGACCATATGCGCAAATGGACCGCGCGCGACGGCGTGACGACCTTCCGCAAGCCCTGCGCGCAGTCGAACGGGCTCGCCTGGGACCGGCAGGGCCGCCTGCTCGTGTGCCAGCATTCGACGAGCACCCTGACGCGCACCGAGCCGGACGGGCGCAGCACGGTCGTCGCAAGCCACTACGACGGCAAGGAGCTCAACAGCCCGAATGACGTGGTCGTGAAGTCGGACGGATCGATCTACTTCACCGACCCGACCTATGGCCGCGCCGAGTATTACGGCAACCCGCGCCCGACGCAGCTTGCCTTCCGCGGGGTCTACCGCGTGGCGCCCGACGGCACAATCGCGCTGCTCGCGGACGATTTCGGCCAGCCGAACGGACTGTGCTTCTCGCTCGACGAGAAGCGTCTCTTCGTCAACGACACCGACCGCCAGCATATCCGCGTCTTCGACGTGAAGCCGGACGGCACGCTCGCGAACAGCCGCGTATGGGCGGAGACGAAAGGGAATGGGCAGGGTGCCCCCGACGGCATGAAGATCGACACCGAAGGCAACATCTACAGCTGCGGCCCTGGCGGCATTCACGTCTTCGATCCGCAGGGCGCATGCCTCGGCGTCATCAACATGCCGGAGTACACGGCCAATTTCTGCTTCGGCGATGACGGTTTCCGCAGCCTGTTCGTGACCGCATCGACCTCGCTCTACCGGCTGCGGGTCAAGGTCCCAGGAAGGCCCCAGGGGCCGTAGCCTTCCAGCCGTCAGGAGGCTGTACGCTCGTGATGCGCTACTCCGGCATGCTCTCCTCGATCGCCTCCATGTCCTCGTCGGAGAAGCCGAAATGGTGGCCGATCTCGTGGATCACGACGTGGCGGACAATGCGCGCGAGGTCCTCGCCGCTGTCGCACCAATAGTCGAGCAGCGGGCGGCGGTAGAGGAAGATCATGTCGGGCGACGTGCGCACGTCACTGATGCTCTGCCGAGTCAGGTCGACGCCGCGGTAGAGGCCGAGCAGGTCGAACGGCGTCTCCAAATCCATCTCGCGCTCGGTCTCTTCGTCGGGGAATTCCTGCACCTGTATGACGACGTCGCGCACGTGCTGGCGCAGCACTTCGGGGATCGTGCGCAGCGCCTCGGTCGCGAGCGCCTCGAGGTCGGCCAAGGAAGGCGGCAGGATTTCGCGTCGGGGCATTGTTTCTTGGGTCCGTTTCTGTCGTCTCCGGCCAGGGTGTCCCGAGACTCGCCCTACAACGAGAGCATTCTTCTGTGTAGGGGCGGCCGGTCTAAGACTCGCCCTTCTGCGACGTGTAGCAAGGCCAGGCCGAGAGCCATCATATCGAACGGCAGCATAACTGCGTCCCTGTCTTGATCATGAAGCTGACTGCGCGCAGCTTGTATTCACGGGACGCAAGGCGGAGGACTCCTATGGCAAAACTTACCGGCGAGGCGCGCGGCAAGCTGCTGGCCGAGCTGCAGGGCTGGCGCATGGCCGATGGCCGCGATGCCATCATCAAGTCGTTCAAGTTCAAGGACTTCAACCAGGCCTTTGCGTTCATGACGCGGGTGGCCCTGATGGCCGAGAAGATGGATCATCACCCCGAATGGTCGAACGTCTACAACAAGGTGGAGATCACCCTGTCGAGCCACGACGCCGGCGGCCTCACCGAGCGGGACATCCGGCTGGCCAAGTTCATCGACCAGGCGGCATGAGGCGGGCTCGGGCCGTGAGATCACCGCCGGCGAACAGCTCGGCGATCCAGTCGACGAAGATCCTGACCTTGCTGCTCAGGTGGCGGTTCGGCGGATAGACGATGTGCACTGGAACCAGGTGCGAGGTCCAGCCATCGAGGATGGACCGCAGCGCGCCGGTCTCGAGGTGATGCTGCACCATGAAGCTGGGCGCCTGGACCACGCCGAGGCCGACCAATCCAGCCGCGACATAGGCGTTTCCATCGTTGACGGCAACGATATGCCGTCCCTTGATCTCGTAGTGCTCGCCGTCCTTGGCGAAGGTGAACGGATGCGCGCGGCCCGAGCCTGCCTTGAAATAGCCGACCACCGTATGGCCATCGCCTTCGAGGTCGCGCGGATGGCGCGGCTCGCCGTGACGAGCGAGATATGAAGGGGCGGCCGCCGTAATGAAGCGCAACTGCCCGATGCGCCGCGCAATCAGCGATTGATCGGCCAGTGCGCCGCCGCGCACCACGCAGTCGACGTTCTCGGCGATGAGGTCGACCGGCTGGTCGCTCACGCCGAGATCTAGCTGGATCTCCGGATAACGCGCGTGGAACTCGGGCAGGGCCGGAACTATGACCAGCAGGGCGAGGGCCGCGCTCACGTCGACGCGCAGCCTGCCCTTCGGGCTCGCCTGCGACAGGGTCATGCTGCCATCGAGCTCGTCCAGCTCCGCCAGCAGGCGCACCACGCGCTCGTAATAGGCCGCCCCGTCGGGCGTCACGATCACGCGCCGAGTCGTCCGGTTCAGCAGCCGAGTGTGCAGATGCGACTCCAAGGTCTGGATGAGCTTCGTCACGGTCGCCTTCGGCATCTCGAGCGACGCCGCCGCGCGCGTGAACGTGCCGGTCTCCACAACCCGGGCAAAGGCGCGTATCGCGGCGAGCTGGTCATAGCGAATCCGCTGTTTTGGCAGGGGCGCGTTCATCTGGCGTCGGATTGTTCACATATGGAAAAAGTGTTGTCAGCTTAGCGCTATTTGTTCCTGAAACCAGTCACCTTAAATCACCTTGCACTGCAGCAAAGATGGCGGAGCGCGCATGTCTGAATTGCACTGCCACACTGCTGCCATTCGTGGGATCACGCGGGGGCATTGTCCTGGCGGTGAACTCGTTCACAGCGCTGCCCCCTCGGCCATACGCAAATGTCGGAATGCGGCGCAGCGGTTCGTCTTCTAGATGTCTGAACACACTGAGTAGGTAAGGAGTCGATTGTGACCAAATTGTCATCGCGTCGCCGCCTGTGGCTTGCTGGACTGGTCCTCGCCGCTTCCGCAGCCGGCGCGGCCTCACTGCTGTCTGCGCCGCGCAGCGACGCGCAAGATGTGGTGGCGCCGGCCCAGGCGCCGCAGGCGACACCCGTCTCGGTCGCCATTGTAGAGCAGCGCGACGTGGCTATCTGGGACGAGTTCTCGGGCCGCCTTGAGGCCGTTGAGCGCGTCGAGGTCCGCTCGCGCGTCGCGGGTGCCGTGCACGCCATTCATTTCCGGGAGGGCGCGCTGGTGAAGCAGGGCGACCCGCTGGTCACCATCGACCCAGCGCCGTTCGCCGCGGAGGTCGAGCGCGCCGAGGCGCAGGTCGGCGCAGCCCGGGCGCGCGTGCAATTCACGAGGAATGAACTTGAGCGCGGCCAGCAGCTCTTCGAGTCGCGCAACATGTCGCAGCGCGATCTCGACCAGCGCATGAACGCGCATCGCGAGGCGGAGGCTAATCTGCGCGCGGCACAGGCGCAGCTTCAGTCGGCGCGGCTGAATCTCGGCTACACGGAAGTTCGTGCGCCCGTCGCCGGCCGCGTCGGCAAGCGCGAGATCACCGTCGGCAATCTGGTAGCAGCAGGTCCCGACGCACCAGTCCTGACGACGCTGGTTTCCGTCAACCCGATCTACGCCAGCTTCAATGCGGATGAGCAGGTCGTGGCACGCGCGCTGAAGACCCTCGGGCCCACGGCGCATCTGCAAGTCGACCGCATTCCGGTGCAGATGGTTACCGCGACGACCAATGGGACTACGTTCGAAGGCCGCCTGCAGCTCATCGACAATCAGGTCGATGCGCGCAGCGGCACGGTCCGGGTGCGCGCGGTGTTCGATAATGCCGACGGCGCGCTGATGCCCGGCCAGTTCGCGCGGCTGCGCATGGGCCAGCCGAAGACGGAGCCGGCGCTGCTGGTCAGCGAGCGCGCAGTCGGCACCGACCAGAATAAGAAGTTCGTGATGGTCGTCAGCGCCGAGAACAAGGCGGAGTACCGCGAAGTCACGCTGGGCGCGTCGGTCGACGGCCTGCGCGTGGTCACCTCCGGCCTCAATGCGGGCGAGCGCATCGTCGTGAATGGCCTGCACCGCATCCGGCCCGGCGCCCTCGTCGCACCGCAGCTGGTGCAGATGGACGGTAAGCCGGCGGCGCAGCATGCCCAGAACTCGGCCAGCAAGTAAGTAACGCCCAGCCCCGCTTCATGGAGGGGGCATGTCATGAACGTGTCCAAATTCTTCATCGACCGGCCGATCTTCGCCGGAGTCCTTTCGGTGCTCATCTTTGTGGCGGGGCTGCTCGCGCTCCGCGCAATGCCGATCTCCGAGTACCCGGAAGTGGTGCCGCCCTCGGTGGTTGTCCGCGCCAATTATCCCGGCGCCAATCCAAAGGTGATCGCTGAGACCGTGGCGACGCCGCTCGAGGAGTCGATCAACGGCGTCGAGGACATGCTCTACATGAGCAGCCAGGCCACGACCGACGGCCTGATGACGCTCACCGTCACCTTCAGGCTCGGCACCGATCCGGACAAGGCGCAGCAGCTCGTGCAGAACCGCGTGTCCCAGGCCGAGCCGCGCCTGCCCGACGAAGTCCGACGCCTCGGCATCACAACGGTCAAGAGCTCGCCCGACCTGACCATGGTCGTCCACCTGCTCTCGCCGAACGATCGCTATGACATGACCTATCTGCGCAACTATGGCGTGCTCAACGTGAAGGACCGATTGGCGCGCATCGAGGGCGTGGGCCAGGTGCAGCTCTTCGGCTCCGGCGACTATTCGATGCGCATATGGCTCGATCCACAGAAGATCGCCGAGCTCGGTCTGTCGGCCGGCGACGTTGTGCGCGAGATCAGGGCGCAGAACGTGCAGGCGGCGGCCGGCGTGATCGGCGGCTCGCCGAGCGTGCCGGGGCTCGATCTGCAGCTCTCCATCAACGCTCAAGGCCGGCTGCAGAGCGAGGAAGAGTTCGGCGAGATCATCGTCAAGACCGGTGCCAATGGCGAGGTCACGCGCCTGCGCGACATCGCGCGCATCGAGCTCGGCGCCTCGGAGTATGCACTGCGCTCGCTGCTCGACAACAAATCCGCGGTCGCGATCCCGATCTTCCAGGCGCCGAATTCGAATGCCATCGCCATCTCGGACAACGTCCGCAAAGTGATGGCCGAGCTGAAGAAGACCATGCCCGAGGGCGTGGACTACGAGATCGTTTACGACCCCACGCAGTTCGTCCGCGCCTCGATCGAGGCGGTCGTCCACACGCTGCTGGAGGCGGTGGCGCTCGTCGTGCTGGTGGTCATCCTCTTCCTGCAGACTTGGCGCGCGTCGATCATCCCGCTGCTGGCCGTGCCGGTCTCCATCATCGGCACGTTCGCCGTGATGTATGTCTTCGGCTTCTCCATCAACGCGCTCAGCCTCTTCGGCCTGGTGCTGGCAATCGGCATCGTCGTCGACGACGCCATCGTGGTGGTGGAGAACGTCGAGCGGTGGATCGAGAAGGGCTACCCGCCGCGCGAGGCCACGCACCGCGCGATGCGCGAAGTCTCCGGTCCCATCATCGCCATTGCCCTGGTGCTGATCGCCGTGTTCGTGCCGCTGGCCTTCATCAGCGGCCTGACCGGCCAGTTCTACAAGC
>DATAAP010000260.1:0-3759 GCA_036260035.1 Alphaproteobacteria bacterium
GGCGTCGCCTGCAGATACGTCTTGTACTCGATCAGCTTCTCGGTGCCGCGATGGAGCAGACCGATATGCGGGTCGGCGCGCTCGATCACCTCGCCGTCCATCTCGAGCACGAGGCGCAGCACGCCGTGAGCCGCAGGATGCTGCGGCCCGAAATTCATCGTGAAGTTCTTGAGGGCGACTTCGTTGGTAGCCATCGGCTCAGCTCTTCGGCGGCGTGGACGGCGTCCCGACATTCGCCTTCTCGTCGCCCGGCAGGAGCGGCGTCATGCCCTCCCACGGCGACAGGAAGTCGAAGGTGCGGAAATCCTGGGTGAGCTTCACCGGCTCGTAGACCACCCGCCGCTGCTCCTGGTCGTAACGGACTTCGACATAGCCGGTCAGTGGGAAGTCCTTGCGCAGCGGATGCCCCTGGAACCCGTAGTCGGTCAGGATGCGGCGCAGGTCGGGATGGTCGGAGAAGAAGATGCCGAACAGGTCCCAAGCCTCGCGCTCGAACCAGCCCGCCGAGCTGAACACCGAGACGACCGACGGGACTGGCGTCGCCTCGTCCGTCATCACCTTGACGCGTACGCGCTGGTTCAGCTTCAGGCTGAGCAAGTTGTAAACCACATCGAAGCGCTGCTCGCGCTCCGGGTAGTCAACCCCGCAGACATCGAGCAGCACTTTGAACAAGCAGCGCGGATCGTCGCGCAGGAACGTCAGCACGCGCACGATGGATTCGGCGCGGGCCATGACCATGAGCTCGCCGAGCTTCACCTCCGTCGACAGGACGGCACCGGACAGCGCCTTCGCGATGTGTTCACCGAGAGTCTGAAGAGCCTGGGTCATATCGTGGATTTTCAGCGCATGATGGTGGTCGTGCGCCTGATCTTCTTCTGGAGCTGGAGGATGCCATAAAGCAGCGCTTCCGCCGTCGGGGGGCAGCCCGGCACGTAGATGTCGACCGGCACGATGCGGTCGCAGCCGCGTACGACCGAATAGGAATAGTGGTAGTAGCCGCCGCCATTGGCGCACGAGCCCATGGAGATGACCCAGCGCGGCTCCGCCATCTGGTCGTAGACCTTGCGCAGCGCCGGCGCCATCTTGTTGGTCAGCGTGCCGGCGACGATCATCACATCGGACTGGCGCGGGCTCGGCCGGAAGACGATGCCGAAGCGGTCGAGGTCGTAGCGGCTGGCCGCCGTATGCATCATCTCGACCGCGCAGCAGGCAAGACCGAACGTCATCGGCCACAGGGAGCCGGTGCGCGCCCAGGCGACGAGCTTGTCGAGCTGGGCAACGACGAAGCCCTTCTCCTGCATCTCCTCCGTCACCGCGCGCAGGACGGCGTCCTGCTGCGGGCCGGGCCGCAGAAGCTGGTCCTTAGCCGAGCCGCCCAATGTCTGGCTCGGGATCACTCCCATTCCAGCGCTCCCTTCTTCCACTCGTAGATGAAGCCGACGGTCAGCACGCCCAGGAACACAACCATCGACCAGAAACCGAACATGCCGATATCGCCGAGCGTCACAGCCCACGGAAACAGGAAGGCCACCTCGAGGTCGAAGATGATGAACAAGATGGCCACGAGGTAGAACCGCACGTCGAAGCGGCGGCGCGCATCGCCGAACGCCTCGAAGCCGCATTCATAGGCCGACAACTTTTCCGAGTCGGGCTTCTGGCGTCCGGCGATCAGCGAGGCGATCACGAACACGACGGACAAGCCCGCGGCCACCCCGAGGAAGATCAGGATGGCCAGATATTCACGCAGCAGCGCGTCCATGTGACTCCCATTCACAGCACAAGCCGCGGGCCGATTGCGGCTCGCAACAGACCTTAGGCGCCAGTCCTCCCGGAGCAGCGTCGGCACTTCTTGCGGCCGACATCTTGTGGTGATCACCCCAGGCTTCGCGTCGCCGGGGCTACTTATAGATATAGGGCGCGCCTAAGAAAAGGCCAGTGTTGCCGCGCGTTATCGCTGCTCGAATGCCGCAAATCTCACGGACCGATTCGGTTCATCCGGCGAAGGTGGCGCGAGCGACGGGACTTGAACCCGCGGCCTCCGGCGTGACAGGCCGGCGCTCTAACCAACTGAGCTACGCCCGCAATCAGGGCGCCCCTTCTCTCTCGGAAGCGCAGTGGTGTACCCGCTGCCCCCCGGCAAGTCAAGAAAGCTGCCCCGCGCCGCCTTAACTAAGAGGCGATCGCCGGCTGGCGTTCCGGGAAGAGCCTGATCAGGCCCTCGCGCGAGGCTTCGGTAACGCCACGCTCGGTAATCAGGCCGGTCACCAGCCGGGCCGGCGTGACATCGAAGCCGTAGTTCGCCGCTGCGGCGCCGCTCGGCGTCACCTCGACGGTCTCGATGCGGCCATCCAATGTCCGACCGGTCAGGTGGGTCACTTCGCGCGGGTCGCGCTCCTCGATGGGAATCTGCCGGATGCCGTCGTCGATAGTCCAATCGATAGTTGGGGACGGCAGCGCCACGTAGAACGGCACGTTGTTGTCGGCCGCTGCCAGCGCCTTCAGGTAGGTGCCGATCTTGTTGCAGACGTCGCCGTTGGCAGTGACGCGGTCGGTGCCGACGATGCACAGGTCGACCATGCCATGCTGCATGAGGTGTCCGCCGGCATTGTCGACGATCACCTTATGCGGCACGCCGTGCTTGCCGAGTTCCCAGGCCGTCAGCGACGCGCCCTGGTTGCGCGGCCGCGTCTCGTCGACCCAGACATGCACGTCGACGCCGGAATCGTGTGCGCGGTAAATGGGCGCCAGCGCCGTCCCCCAGTCGACCGTCGCGATCCAGCCGGCATTGCAATGGGTCAGGATGTTGATCCGCTCCACGCCCTTGCGGCGCGCGATCGCGCGGATCACGCCGAGCCCGTGCGTGCCTATCTGGTAGTTGATCGCGACGTCCTCGTCGCAGATCGCCGCCGCGCGGGCATAGGCCGCAGCCGCGCGGTCTGCCGTGGCGAGCGGCGCCACGCTTGCGCGCATGTCGTCGAGCGCCCAGCGGAGGTTGATAGCGGTCGGCCGCGTCGCCAGCAGGGTGCGATAGGCGCGGTCAAGCGAGACATCGCTCGCATCGGCGCGCAGGGCGAGGCACAGTCCATAAGCGGCCGTGGCGCCGATCAGCGGGGCGCCCCGCACCTGCATGGCGCGGATCGCATGCGCCGCCGCATCGAGCGTAGTGAGCCGCAGAGTCTTGAACTCGTGCGGCAGCTTCGTCTGATCGATGATCTCGACCGTCCAGCCGTCATCCGCAACCCAGATCGAGCGATAGGCAACGCCGTCGATTTTCAATGCCGTGTTCTCCGCTGCGCGAGATGCGCTCGCGCTCATGTGGTGCGTGCAGCGTCGCACGCAAGCCGCGCGCTGGTGGGCGATGAGGGATTCGAACCCCCGACCCCCTCGGTGTAAACGAGATGCTCTACCGCTGAGCTAATCGCCCGAGGGACAAGTCATAGCCGGCCGCCGGCTCGAGCGCAAACAGGCGCTCAGCGGCCCAGCGATTCCTTGAAGACCTTGCCGGCTTTGAATTTGGGCTGGCGCGTGGGCTTGACATAGATCGGCTGGCCGGTACGCGGATCGCGGCCTTTGCACGCCTTCCGGCTCGCCACATAGAAGGTGCCGAAGCCGACCAGGCGCACGTCTTCGCCCTTGCGGAGCGTCCTGGAGATCACATTTATGGCAGCATCGATGGCCGACAGCACCTGCGCCTTCGACATCGCCGTCTCCCCGGCGACGGCCGAGACGAGATCGTTCTTGTTCACGCCGGTCCCCCTC
>DATAAP010000261.1:0-8390 GCA_036260035.1 Alphaproteobacteria bacterium
GTTCTGCCTAGGGCCACCGACGCCGCGCATGCTGGAACTCTGCGGCATCGTGCGCCGCGCGTCCGATGCGTGCATCGCCGCGATCCGGGACGGCGTGCCCGCCGCGGTGCCGCACGAGGCCGCGCGCAAGGTCATCGTCGACGCCGGGCTGGAGCGCTACCGCGTGCACACGACCGGCTATGGCTTGGCACCCGGGTTTCCGCCGACCTGGGGCGAGCCGCTGCACATGCTCGGCGGCAGCACCTACACCCTGCGGGCGGGCATGGTCGTCACCGTCGAGCCGCCGGTCTTTATCGGCGCGCCGGAGCGGCTGGGAGCGCGAATCATAGACAACGTGCTCGTCACCGCGACGGGCGCCGAGCTGCTTTCGCGGTTCGGTCGCGAGCTCATGGTCATCGATTAGCGCGGGCGGGTCTCCGGATCGGCATTCACGGATTTCACGACACCCGCAGCTGCCGCCTGCGCGCCGGTGTTCCCCGGCAAGCGCCGCAGTCGATAGAATCCGGCGCACCGCGACGCAGAGCCCGGTCTGCGGCGCGTAATCGGGGACAATGCACATGACAAGCGTCACGATGTTCACCCTCACCGCGGTCGCTGCGATCGGCAGCGGCCTCATCGGAGGCATCTTCTTCGCGTTCTCCACCTTCGTAATGGCGGCGCTGCGGCGCCTTCCGGCGGCCCAAGGGATCGCGGCGATGCAGTCGATCAACGTTGCCGTGCTCAATCCTTGGTTTCTCGGCCCGTTCTTCGGCACGGCGGCCGTCGGCGCCGTTCTGGCAGTCATGGCGCTACTCCGTTCCGGCAGGGGCGACGCGTGGCTGCTGGCAGGGGGCGCGCTCTATATCGTCGGCACGGTTGCGGTGACGATTCTGTTCAATGTGCCGCGCAACAGGGCTCTCGCCGCCGTCGCGCCGCATGGCGCCGACGGCGCTCGCCTTTGGGCAGACTATGCCATCTCATGGACGGCGTGGAATCATGTCAGGACCGCCGCGTCCGTCGCGGCCTCGGCCGCGTTCATTGCAGCGCTTTGAAGAGGCGGTGGTTTCTGCCCCGCAAACAGACGCTAGAATGTGTGCGGATGCCATGAAGACTGCCCGCTACGGTTCCTGGAAGTCGCCGATCACGTCGGACCTGATTGTCGCGCGCTCGATCGGCCTGTCGGAGGTTCTGATCGACGGCGCCGACATCTACTGGCTCGAATCAAGGCCGCAGGAGGCGGGCCGCAATGTCGTCGTGCGCCGCGGCCATCGCGGACCTGCCGACGTGAATCCGAGGCCCTTCAACGTGCGCTCGCGCGTGCACGAGTATGGTGGCGGGGCCTGGTTCGTCGCTGACGGGACGCTCTACTTCTCCAATGATGGCCCAGGTGAGAACGGTCTGCCCGACCGCCGTCTGTACCGGCAGGATCGCGGGGCGATGCCGGTGCCTATCACGCCTCTTGGTGCGTGGCGCTATGCCGACGGCATCATCGACCGACGCCGCCGCCGCTGGATCGGCGTTCGCGAAGACCATACGGCCGCCGGCGAGCCCGTCAACACTATCGTCGCGGTTGGCCTGACCACGTCCGAGCCGCGGCCGGGCCGCGTGCTCGCGAGCGGCCACGACTTCTTCTCCTCGCCGCGGCTGTCGCCTGACGGCCGTCATCTCGTGTGGCTCGCCTGGGACCACCCGAACATGCCGTGGATGGGCACGACGTTGTACCTCGCGGAACTCGCTGACGAGGGTGCGCCGTCCGGATCGCCCACCGCGATTGCCGGCGGCGACACCGAATCGATCGTTCAGCCGGAATGGTCGCCGGACGGCTCATGCCTCTTGTTCGTTTCCGACCGCACCGGCTGGTGGAATTTGTACCGGTACGACCTCTCGGCACGACGATCGGAACCCCTGGCGCCGATGGCAGCCGAGTTCGCGCGCGCGCAGTGGACTTTCGGGAACTCGACCTATGCCTTCGCCGGACCGAAGCGCGTAGTGTGCACCTCCGTGTCCAACGGCCTGGGCCGGCTCGCCTTGATCGACCTGAACTCTGGCAAGTTCACCGCGATCGACACGCCATACACGGAGTTCAGCTCGATGCGGGCGGATGGCGACCGTGCCGTGTTCCGCGCCGGCGCTCCCGGCATCGCGTCGAGCATCGTGTCGCTAGACCTGCGTTCTGGAAGCTTGGAAATCCTGAATAAGTCCACTGACTTGATCGAGGCGTTCGGACTCGCGCGGTATCTGACCGCGGCCCAACCCATCGAGTTTCCGACCGAAGGCGGAAAGATCAGCCATGGGCTTTACTATCCGCCGTGCAATCCCGATTACGCCGGTCCGCCGGGCGAGCAGCCGCCGCTGGTCGTCAAGTGTCATGGCGGTCCGACAGCCGCGGCGTCCACGACCTTGGATCTCCGGACTCAGTACTGGACAAGCCGCGGCATCGCGGTGCTCGACGTGAACTACGGCGGCAGCACCGGCTATGGCCGCGCGTACCGCGAGCGCCTGCAACGCGCCTGGGGCGTTGTCGACGTCGACGATTGCGTCAATGGGGCAAGGTTTCTGGCTGAGCAAGGCATGGCGGACGGGCAGCGCTGCGTCATCACGGGCAGCAGCGCTGGCGGCTACACTGCGCTCGCAGCACTGACGTTCCGGGACTATTTCGCGGGTGGGGCGAGCCACTATGGCGTGAGCGAGCTCGCGGCGCTCGCCCGCGACACGCACAAATTCGAATCGCGCTATCTCGATTGGCTGATCGGCGCGTACCCGGAGGACGAGGCGGTTTACCGCGCGCGGTCGCCCGTCCACCATGCCGGCCGTGTGTCGAAGCCGGTGATCTTTTTCCAGGGGGACGAGGACGCCATCGTGCCGCCGAACCAGACCGAGGCGATGGTTGAGGCCTTGCGCCGGAACGCGGTCCCGGTCGGGTATCTCATTTTTTCAGGCGAGCAGCACGGCTTCCGGAAAGCAGAGAACATCAGGCACGCTCTCGACGCGGAGCTCCTTTTCTACGCCATCGAGATATTCGGAACGGGGTTGACTTTCTGAAGACGGCAAAGAGTCCTTCGGGTACCGGGAACATTTGTAGACCGCGGGCTTTGAATCAAGCTAGGCCCTAATGGCACGGAGGAGAATGGAGATGCTCAAGGGATTTACGCGCGCTGCCGTCGTCGCGATCGCGCTTTCCGTCGCCGCCTCGGGCGCATTCGCCCAAGACGCCGTGCGTGTCGGCTCGAAGATCGATACCGAGGGGGCGCTCCTCGGCCATATGATTATCCAGCTGCTCGAGTCGAAGGGGGTCAAGACGGCCAACAAGCTCCAGCTCGGGCCGACCAAGATCGTCCGTAGCGCCATCGTCGCGGGCGAGATCGACCTCTATCCGGAGTACACCGGCAATGGGGCCTTCTTCTTCTCCATCGATACCGACCCTGCATGGAAGAGCGGCAAGAGCGGCTATGAGAAGGTGAAGACACTCGATGCCGAGCAGAACAAGCTGGTGTGGCTGCAGCCTGCTCCCGCGAACAACACGTGGGCCATCGCCGTGCGCAAGGATGTCGCGACGGCTAACAAGCTCTCGACCATGGAAGACTTCGCGAAGTGGGTCGCGGGCGGCGGCAAGGTCAAGGTCGCGGCGTCGGCCGAGTTCGTCGAGAGCCCGGCTGCGCTGCCGTCCTTCGAAAAGACGTATGGCTTCAGGTTGGCGCAGGACCAAGTCCTCGTGCTCGCCGGCGGCAATACAGCGGCCACGGAGCGTGCTGCGGCGGAGCAGACATCGGGCGTCAACGCGGCCATGGCCTATGGCACGGACGGCGCGCTGGCCGCCCTCGGGCTCGTCGTGATGAGCGACCCGAAGGGCGCGCAGATCGTCTACCAGCCTGCACCTCTCGTGCGCGCGTCGGTTCTCGATAAGCATCCGGCGATCAAGGACGCGCTCGAACCTGTCTTCGCATCGCTCGATCTCTCGACCTTGCAGACCCTCAACGCCAAGATCGCGGTCGAGGGCCAGGATGCGAAGCAGGTTGCGGCCGCCTATCTGAAGGAAAAGGGATTCCTAAAGTAGGCGGAGCGGTGCGGCGGCGGGGCAGAGTTGAAGGGCTGGGCTCCTGCGGGTTCGGCCCTCGGTCTTGCGAACGCCGCTGCGCGCTCTGACCCTCCCGTGGTTCGCAATCGCGTGCTTCTCGTCTTGGCTGTCGTCGCACTTCTTGCGGCGTTCGGCCTCGCCTTCGTCGCGCACGCGCCCAATCGCCTCGTTTCCGGGCAGCCGATTCCATTGCTGGTCGCCGCCGGCTCAAGGGTCTTTGCGCTCCTGCCCGGCATCGTCCTTCTCTTTGCGCCGTTCCTTCCGCAGCGCCGTGCCGTGCACACAGTGACAGTTGTCGCGGCGGCGGCCTTCATCGTGGCGCTGTGGTGGCTCGCCGGCGCACACGCGGCCGCGCTGGCCGAAGCTGCACCACCCGCGGCGCGCACGTCGCTTGGTGCCGGATTCTGGACGCTCTTCATCTGTACCGCCTTGGCGCTGATCGAGGCCGTGCGCCGTCTCGGGCTGCGGCCGGCTTCCGGCGTTCTCATCGGCGCTGCGGTCGTCGCTGTCGTCGCCCTGCTTGGCGCTGCGGGCGCGCTCGACCAGCTTTCGATCGTCAAGGAATATGCCAGTCGCCGCGAGGTGTTTGCCGATGCAGTGACGCGGCATCTCGTGATCGTGCTCGCGGCGCTCGTGCCGACCGTGGTCCTCGGGGTGCCGCTCGGCATCCTCGCGCATCGGCGGAAGTCGGTCGCGGCCTCGGCCTTCCCGGTCCTCAACGTCGTGCAGACGATTCCCTCGATTGCGCTCTTCGCTCTGCTGATCGCGCCGCTCTCGGGTTTGACCGCGCTCTTTCCAGGCCTCGCGGCGCTCGGGATCAGCGGCATCGGCCTTGCGCCGGCGGTCATTGCCCTCATCTTCTATTCGCTGCTGCCGGTTGTCCGGAACACGGCCGAGGGTCTTGCGGGCGTCTCGGCGGCCGCCATTGAGGCGGCCCGCGCGATGGGCATGACGCAGCAGCAGGTGTTCTGGCGCGTCGAGCTGCCGCTGGCCTTACCCGTGTTCCTGTCGGGCTTGCGCATCACCACGGTCCAGGCCATCGGCCTTACGGCGGTTGCCGCGCTGATCGGCGCCGGCGGGCTCGGCGCCATCATGTTCCAGGGCGTGTTCGCCAATGCGCTCGACCTGACCATGCTTGGCGCTGTGCCGGTGATCCTGCTCGCGGTGATGGCCGATGCGCTGCTGCGGCTGCTCACGGCCTACGCGGAAAGGCAGCCCGGATGATCGAGCTCGACCGCGTATCGAAACGGTACGGCGCCAGAGCGGCGGTCGACGGGCTCTCGCTGATGGTCGAGCGAGGCGAGTTCTTCGTCGTCATAGGCCCTTCGGGCTCGGGCAAGTCGACAACACTAAAGCTGATCAATCGGCTTGTCGCACTGTCGGCGGGCTCGATCAGGATCGATGGTGAAGACGTGCTCCGCTTCAAGGCGGAAGAGCTGCGCCGGCGCATGGGCTATGTGTTCCAGTCGATCGGGCTCTTCCCGCATTGGACCGTGGAGCGAAACATCGGCACGGTCCCGGAGCTGCTCGGCTGGCCGAAGGCGAAAATACGCGACCGCGCGACCGAGCTTCTGACCTTACTGAAGCTCGACCCGGACGGCTTCCGCGGCAAGTATCCGCACCAGCTATCCGGCGGCGAGCAGCAGCGCGTCGGCGTCGCGCGCGCTCTCGCCGCGAATCCCGGCATCCTCCTGATGGACGAGCCGTTCGGGGCGGTCGATCCGATCACGCGCGGCGCGCTGCAGGAAGAGATCGCGCGCATCCATGCCGAGAGCCGGACGACGATCGTCTTCGTCACGCATGATATCGACGAGGCGCTGAAGCTCGCGTCGCGGATCGCGATCCTGGAGCAGGGCCGCCTCGTGCAGATAGGAACGCCGGCGGATCTACTGAGCGCGCCGGCGACCGATTTCGTGCGCGACTTCGTTGGACGCGAGGATCTTGGCGTCAGGCTGCTTTCGGTCGAGCCGGTAGCGAACCGCGTGCGCGACGGAGATGCGCCGGGCGAGCCCATCGCGGCCTCGGCGAGCCTGCGGCAGGCGCTGTCGCGGATGATCGCGCAAGGCACGGACCGCCTGGCCGTGGTCGATGCGGACGGCCGCCGGCTGGGCGTGCTGATGCTTGCGGACCTCACGCGGCCATGACGGCGGCGGCGATCCGATCCATGCGGCATGATGCGCTCCTCTGGGCCGTGCTCGCGTTTGCGGCGTTCATCGCGCTGATGCCGCAACTGAAGCCTCTCTTCGCCGCACTCTTTCCCTGGCTCGATCGGCCGCTCTACGAGCAGGATTCGTTCGCCTACCTGGTGATCAGCCATCTTGCGCTCGTCGGCGCGTCGAGCATCGCCGCCGTCGCATTGGGTGTCGCCGCCGGAATCTTCGTCACTCGGCCCGCCGGCGCCGAGTTCCGCGGCACCGTCGAGACGATCGCCGCCATCGGCCAGACCTTTCCGCCCGTGGCGGTGCTGGCGCTCGCCGTGCCGGCCACCGGCTTCGGATGGCGGCCGGCGCTCATCGCGCTGACGCTCTACGGGCTGCTGCCGATCGTGCAGAACACGATTGCCGGGCTTGCGACCGTGCCGGCGCCGGTGCGCGAAGCCGCGCGCGGCGTCGGCATGACGCATGCCGAGATCCTGCGCCGCGTCGAGCTGCCGCTCGCCGCGCCGGTGATCGTCGCGGGCATCCGCACGTCGGTGATCATCAGCGTCGGGACGGCGACGGTCGCCTCGACGGTCGGCGCGAAGACGCTTGGCTCGCCGATCATCGTCGGACTCAACGGCGCGAACATCGCCTATGTCCTCCAAGGAGCCATCCTGGTCGGCCTGCTCGCGGTGGTGCTCGACCTCGCCTTCGAGCGCCTCGTCCGAGCGCTGCGGCGTTGGCAGGCCCTGCCATAGTAGTCCAGCCGAGGCTTTGAACAGACACGTATTGACCGAGGCGCCGGGCTCGTCCGGGCGGAGAAACACGCCAGTCCGGCCTCTGGTCCGCGGTCCTTCCGGCGAATGAAGCAGTGAAATTGCAGCGATCTCAGGAATTCCAAACCTCGACATCGCGTTTGGAGTAAACTGGCCGGTCCAAGCTGCCACACCCTGGCCGCGGCCGGTCCCTGGGAACTTGGCCGCGGCCTGATGCTCCTGCTCCTTCCCTGATGTGGAGGACGAGATGACGGACGAGCTTTGTCGGCGTGCATTTCTGAAGAATTCAGCGGCTCTCGCCGGATCAGCTCTGATCGGTGGCGACGTGATCCACGCTCACGCCGCCAATGCCGCGCCTATCGAGGTGCCGGTCGTGGACCGGCTGATCGTGCGGGTGTTGCTAGACAGCAGCCATGACATCTTCCTCGGCGCTCAACAGGTGAACGGCGTGGAAATTCAACGAGCGCGAGGCGCGTCGGACTTCCGCAGGAGCCTGCACAACCAGTGGGGCCTCTCGCTGCTCCTCGAGTCCCAGCGCGCGGCGGAGCCCCGCACTCTGCTGCTCGATTTCGGCTACACCCCCGAGGCGCTGATCAACAACATGGAAATCCTCGGCGTCGACCCGCGCAGAATCGACGCGCTGATCGTCAGCCACGGTCACTACGACCACTTCGGCGGGCTGATCGGCTTCCTGCAGAAGTACCGCGCCATTCTTCCCGCGGAGCTGAAGCTTTACGCCGGCGGCGAAGAGAACTTCTGCCATCGGCTCAATCGCGCGCCGGCCCAGGGCCAATTCACGGATTTCGGTGTGTTGGACCGCCGGCAGCTGACCGGCCTTCGCGTCACGACAGTTTTGGCGGACCGCCCGACTGTAATCAGCGGCCATGCCTTCACAACCGGGCCGATCCAGCGTACGGGCTTCGAGAAGGTCCTCCCCAACACGATGGTCGAGTACGGCACGAAGGACGGACTCGGTTGTGACGCCTCGCACTTCACCTCGGCAGAGCTGAACGGCAAGATCGTCCCGGACGAGCACCTCCACGAGCACGCGACCTGCTTCAACGTCAAGGATCGTGGCTTGGTCGTGATCACCTCCTGCGGTCACGTCGGCATCATCAACACGATCCGGCAGGCGCAACAGGTATCCGGCGTGAGAAAGCTGCACGCGCTCATCGGCGGCTTTCATTTGGGGCCGGCACCGCTGCCTTACATTGCACAATCCGTCGCGGAGCTGAAAACACTCGAGCCGGACGTCGTTGTTCCGATGCACTGCAGCGGCGTAAACTTCGTGCAGGCGATGCGCGAGCAAATGCCTGACAAGCTACTCATCTCGTCAACGGGCAGCCGCATCAGCTTTGGCGGTTGAGGTCGAGGTGATGGGCGACGTGCGCGTCGCGCATGCGGATGGATCCACGGTGAGCA
>DATAAP010000262.1:0-2083 GCA_036260035.1 Alphaproteobacteria bacterium
GCGATACTGCCGTCTATGACGCGCTCGTGCGCTTGGCGCAGGACTTCGCGCAGCGCTATCCGCTGATCGACGGGCAGGGCAATTTCGGCAACATCGACGGCGACAACGCCGCCGCCTACCGGTACACCGAGGCGCGCCTGACCGAGGTCGCACAGGCGCTGCTCGAAGGCATCGACGAGCAGGCCGTCGATTTCCGGCCCACCTATAACGGCGAGGAAGAGGAGCCGATTGTCCTGCCGGCCGCTTTTCCGAACCTGCTGGCGAATGGCGCCGCGGGTATCGCGGTCGGCATGGCGACCAGCATTCCGCCGCACAATGCGGGCGAGATCTGCGCGGCGCTGCTGCACCTGATCAAGACGCCGAAGGCGACGATCGGCAAACTCGCCGACATCATCCAGGGACCCGACTTCCCGACCGGCGGCGTGCTGGTCGAAAGCCGCGAGTCGATCGAGGCCGCCTACGCCTCGGGCCGCGGCAGCTTCCGCGTGCGCGCGAAATGGGAGGTGGAGAAGCTCAAGAACGGCCTCTACCAGATCGTCGTCACCGAGATTCCGTACCAGGTCCAGAAATCGCGGCTGATAGAAAAGATCGCCGAGCTGCTGACTGAGAAGAAGCTCGCCCTGCTCGGCGACGTGCACGACGAATCGGCCGAGGACGTGCGGCTCGTACTCGAGCCGAAGAGCCGCAACGTCGCCCCGGAAGTGCTGATGGAATCGCTGTTCCGTCAGACCGACCTCGAGATCCGCTTTCCGCTGAACATGAACGTGCTGGACGCCAACAACGTCCCGCGCGTGATGAACCTGCGCGAAGTGCTGCAGGCCTTCCTCGACCATCGGCACCAGGTGCTGCAGCGGCGCCTGCGCTTCCGCCTCGCCAATATCGAGCGGCGCCTCGAAGTGCTCGGCGGTTTGCTGATCGCCTATCTCAACATCGACGCCGTCATCAGGATCATTCGCAAGGAGGACGATCCCAAGGCGGTGATGATGAAAAAGTGGGATCTCACCGACCTGCAGGCGGAATCGATTCTCAATATGCGCCTGCGTGCGCTGCGCAAGCTCGAGGAGATCGAGATCCGCAAGGAGCATGACAGCCTCAGCGACGAGAAGAAGGAGATCAACTCGCTGCTTAAGAACGAGGACAAGCGCTGGGTGCGAATTGCCGAGGAGATCGGCGAGATCCGCAAGCGCTTCGGCGAGAAGACCAAGCTCGGCAAGCGCCGCACCGAGGTCGCAGACGCGCCGAAGGAGGTCATTGTGCCGATTGAGGCGCTGATCGAGCGCGAGAACATTACCGTTATCTGTTCCGAGAAGGGTTGGGTGCGTGCCTTCAAGGGCCATCTCGACGACGTTTCGGAGATCAAGTTTAAGGCGGACGACAAGCTCGCCTTCGCGCTCAAGGCGGAGAGCACGGACAAAATCCTTATCTTCGCCAGCAACGGGCGCTTCTACACGCTTGCCGGCGACAAGCTGCCGGGAGCGCGCGGCGACGGCGAGCCGCTCAAGCTCATGCTCGACATGGGTGATGCATCCGCCGTGCAGATGATGATCTACAAGGGCGGTCGAAAGCTGATTGTCGCATCCAGCGACGGCCGCGGCTTCATCGTGCCCGAGGACGAGGTCGTTGCGCAGACGCGCGCTGGCAAGCAGGTGCTGAACCTGGGCGAGGGCACGACAGCAGTCGCCTGCACGATCGTCGACGGCGATACGGTCGGCGTGCGCGGCAGCAGCAAGAAGCTGCTGCTGTTCCCTGTCTCCGAACTGCCGGAGATGGGCCGCGGGCGCGGCGTGATCCTGCAGCGCTACAAGGATGGCCAGCTCACTGAAGTGCGTACGTTCAACATCGCGGCCGGCTGGCCGGTCGGGTTCAAGGACAGCGACCGCAAGGAGAACGCGCCGCAGAACTGGCTCGGTGCACGCGGTCAGGCCGGGCTGCTGCCGCCCAAGGGCTTCCGGTTTGCCTGAGGCGTGCCCTCAGTCTATAAGGCAGTCAAGCTTCTGCCTTTGATGTGAGAGGAACAATGACGCCTGCCATGTCCCGCCCGACCCTGATCGACGCGTTGTGGCCCGAGAAGACCGCGCCTGCC
>DATAAP010000263.1:0-3680 GCA_036260035.1 Alphaproteobacteria bacterium
CGAGGTGATCACCTTGCGGCGATCACCTCGCATGATGCGTTCGGCCATTTCGGCGACGCCTATGGCCTGACCTTTCTTGCGCCGTCCGGCTATTCCACCGAGAGCGAACCAACCGCGCGTGGCATCGCCCGGCTGATCGGCCAGATCAAGCGCGAGAACATCCGCGCTCTATACATCGAGAACATGAGCAACCCGCGGGTGATCGAGCGCATTGCGAGCGAGACCGGCGCGGCGGTCGGCGGTCGGCTCCACGCGGATGCACTATCGCGCGCGGGAGGTCCGGCCGACAGCTACGAGGCAATGTTCAAACACAACGTCGCCACGCTTCTGGCGGGCCTGGCACGCTGAGCGCTTGCATCGACGGAATGTTATATTATACGGTCAAGGTACGTTATATCGATCTGTCACTCCGGGGGTCAGCATGATTCGGGCACTAGGCTTGCGCTTCGCATCGCTTGTGGGCGCTGCATTCGTCGCGATGCCGGCAAGCGCGCAACAGGCTCACCAGTACTTCCTGCCGCACGGGTTCGACCCGCACGGCGAGGAGCGGCACGAGCACGAGTTCACAGGGCCGCGTCTGAACACCTTGCTCGAGCTCGGCATCCGGCTCGACCGCACCTATTCCTCGGAGGCAGAGGACGGCCGCCGCTGGCAGGCCTTTTTCGAGCACACGGAGGCGGAGCTGGAGCTGCAGCTGCTGCGCGAGTTCTCAGTTCTCAGCACGATCAAGCTGGAACAGGTCCGCGACCGCGGCGGCGACCAATTCTTCGAGGACCAGGGCGCGTGGATCGAACAGCTCTACGCGGCCTATCGCTACGAGCAGCTCGACCTGTTCGCCGGCAAGATCAATCCGCGCTTCGGCATCGGCTGGAAATTCGCGCCGGGCGTCTATGGCCGCGAGTTCGCTGAGGACTATGAGCTGACCGAGCGGATAGGCTTCGGCGCCGCCTACACGCTCGATCGCCCGAATCTCGGCGAACATCGCCTCAGCGCATCGACCTTCTTCGCCGATACGACGGCGCTGAGCGAGTCCATCATCACCCGCCCGCGCTTCACCGACCCGGCGACGCTGCGGGTCAGACGCAACCGCGAGAGCTTCGGCGGCGTCAGCAACACGGAGAGTCTGTCCTCGTATGCCGTCGCCCTCGAGGGCGCGGCAATCCCGTTCCTCGGCGGCTTCACCTACCATCTCGGCTACAGCGACCAGAAGGAAGGCGAGGACGGTGTCGCACGCGAGCGGGGCTACGTCGCCGCGGCGAGCTACCGGCTGGACCTGCGCAGCGATCTCGCCTTCTTTCCCCTGGTCGAATGGGCCCGGTTCCGCAATGCCGGCGGCAACCCCGGGGAAACCGACGAGGATACCGGCGAGACCAGCAATCCCGAGCTTGACCGTACCTATCTGACGCTATCCGGCCAGCTGGTTTACCGGCCGCCGGAGTCCGGCATTTGGAATACGGCGGTCTCGTGGACGCGCCGGGAGACCGACCGCGAGGGCGCTGAGCAGCCGCGCGACCACCTCTTCCAGGTTTCCGCCGGGTATCGCTTCCTATTCGGGCTCGGCATCGACATCGGCTGGGCCCATATCAAGGAGGACGACCAGACCAGCAAGTCGGTTGGCGCCTTCATCACCTATAACTACGAGTTCTGACCGGCGTCAGATCACAATCTCCGGAAGATCCGACATCGTTAATGAATAGGACGGGGTGGATGGCGTATCCTGGCCTCCGCATACGGAGGTCAGGTGCGCACCATCTACCCCTGCCTGGCGCGGCGACGCGCGGCGGCCTATCTGGTTCGCGCTGCGATCCTGGCGGCGCCGGTTCTCGCCGCGTCGCCAGCGGCGGCGCACCCGCATGTCTTCATCGAGAATACGGTGACTCTGGTCATGAAGGACGGGGCGCCGGATGCCCTGCGCTTCTCGTGGATCTTCGACGAGATGTTCAGCGCGACCCTGCGCTCCAACTTCGTCAAGGGGAAGCCTGACAAGCTGTCGAAGGAGACGATCGCCGAGATTGAGAAGCGCGCCTTCGCCAATCTCGCGCAGTTCGGCTACTTCATCGATCTAAAGATCAATGACGCTCCGGTGAAGGTGAGCACTGTCACCGGCTTCGACGTGATGTTCGCCAATGGCCGCGCGGTCTACCAGTTCGTCGTGCCGCTGCAGGCCCCGACGCCCCAGGCCAAGAACACCATCCAGATCGCGGTCTTCGATCCCGAATACTACATCGACTACCGCTTCGCGGCGGCGCGGCCCTATGGCATCGAGCCGGCCGATAAGCCGGTCGCGGAGTGCAGCTTCACGCGCGACGTGCCGCGGCAGACCGAGAGCTGGGGCGTGGTCGGCGCGGATGTCGTGACGTGCACCTATCCGGCCAAATGAGAAACTGGCTGCTCGCCCTCGGACTGCTGTTCGGGATGCTCGCGGTCCCGCCCGACGCTGCGGCCAATCCCTTTCAGCCCGGCAGCACGCGCGAGGCATCGCCGCGCGCTACTCCGCCGCCCGCCGGCGGCTTCACCGCCACCGTTGCGAAAATGCAGCGCGACATGAACGAGGCGATCTCCGCGAAATTCCGCGAGATGGAAAACGGCGGCTCACCCGCCGTCCTGTTCGGGATTCTGCTGCTGTCTTTCGCCTATGGCGCCTTGCATGCGGCAGGACCAGGGCACGGCAAGTCCGTCGTCGCGTCCTATCTCCTCGCGCGGCCGCAGGCCTGGCCGGCGGGTATCGCCATCGGCACGCTCTCGTCCCTGCTGCAGGGTGCGGTGTCCATTCTGCTCGTCCTCGTGCTCGCCCTCCTCTTCGAGATCGGCGGCCTGGACCTGATGGCGCACGCCACAGTGATCGAGGCGGTCAGCTACGGCCTCATCGTCCTGATCGGCGCTTGGCTGTTCTACGAAGCGGTCACGGGGCGCGGCTGCCATGCGCATGGCCATGTGCATGACCATGCCTGCGGCCATCACGATCATGGCAAGACGAAGGACCGCACCACGCTCGGCCTCATCCTCGCGGCCGGCATCACACCGTGCGCGAGCGCGATCATCGTGCTGCTCTTCGCGCTCGCCCAGGATGCGCTGGCCATCGGCATCGGTGCGGCGCTGGTGATGTCGCTCGGTATGGGCGTCACGGTGTCGGCGGTGGCCCTCATGAGCATCTTCGGGCGCAAGACTGTCGCGGTCGTCGCGGGCCATGGGCGCGCGGCCTTGCTGATCGAGCGCGGCCTCGCGGTGGCGGGCTCGCTGCTGGTGATCGGCCTCGCGGGCGTTCTTATGCTCGGCGCCTGGGAGCGCCTCTAGCCGGCGACCTTGCCCGCCTCGCGGTACTTGGCGAAGGACTGCTCGAGGAAGGCGCGATCCATGTCGCGCGTGATCAGCACTAGCCGCGAACGGCGGTCGGCGGTGGGCCAGGCCGGCAGGCGCGCCGGCGGATGGAAGACGTGCTGCACGCCATGCACGGCAACCGGCCGCTCCTCGCCCGCCACGTTGAGGATGCCCTTCACGCGCAGCAAATCCTCGCCGCGGTAGCGCGCCAGCGAGCCCATCCACAAGCTGAACGCCTCCCAGTCGATCGGCGTATCGAAGGTCAGGCATGTCGCCCGGATGCGGTCGTCATGGCGGTTCACGTCGAGCGCCGCGTGATTGTGGTCGTGATCGGCATGGCCATGATCGTGCTCGTGGTGCCC
>DATAAP010000264.1:0-1615 GCA_036260035.1 Alphaproteobacteria bacterium
GCACTTCCTGCGGCAGCGGCTTGCCCGCGATCCGCTCCACCATGGCGACGCGCTGCGCATGGCTCAGCCGGTTGAGCGACAGCGTCGTCACATGCGCATAGCCGGTCCAGGGCGGTGCGAATTCCGGGCGATAGGTGACGATCAGCAAGACTGGCAGGGTCTGGATGCGGTCGATGATGAGGCCGAGCAGGTCCGACGTGGTCGGATCGATCCACTGCACGTCTTCGAACACCATCAGCACCGGCTTCTGCCGGGCGAGGCCTTCGAGCTGCGTGAGCAGCGCCTTGAACATCTTCGCCTTCTGTTGCTCGGCGTTGCGCGCATGCGCGGTGACCTGGTCTTCCGGCAGCAGGCCGAGCAGGGCGGCAAAGGCGGCGACCGTTTCGGAGTCCGTCGCGTCGGCGAGCCGCATGAGCTTCTCCAGCTTACCAACCTTGCTCACAGCGGAATCGTCGCGGCTGAAGCCGGCGGCATGCTCGATCCGCGCAATGATCGGGTACAACGCGCTGTTCTGGTGATGCGGCGAGCAGGAATGATGCAGACGCAGATACGGCTGGCCGGCGATGCGCTCGCGTAGCGCCTGGGCGACGCGCGACTTGCCGATACCGGGCTCGCCCGACAACAGCGCCACTTGCCCCTCGCCGCTGCTTGCCAGTGTCCAGCGGTCGACCAGCAGGTCGATCTCGCGCTCACGGCCGACGAGATCCGTGAGCGCCGTGGCGTGGAATGCCGTGAAGCGGTCCTCGCTCGGGCTCTCGCCGACCACGCGCCAGGCCTGCACCGGCTCGGAAAACCCCTTCAGATACAGTCCGCCGGCATCGACGCACTCGAACAGGCCGCCGACCAGGCGGCGCGTGCGAGCGCTGATCAGCACCTCGTTCGTGCGCGCAGCCGCCTGCAGCCTTGCTGCCAGGGCCGGCGTCTCGCCGACGACGGCCTCCTCTTGCGACGCGCGCTCGCCGATTAGATCGCCGACCACGACCATGCCGGTGGCAATGCCGATGCGAAGCTCCAATGTCAGGCCGGAGCGCGGCGATAGGCGGCCGACCGCGCTGATCAAATCGAGCGCGGCACGTACCGCTCGCTCGGCATCGTCCTCGTGCGCGACCGGATAGCCGAAATAGGCCAGCACGCCATCGCCCATGAAGCGCGCGACATGGCCGGCATAGCGCGCGATCATGCCCGCACAGCAATCCTGATAGGCGCGGATCACGTCGCGCATGTCCTCGGGGTCGAGGGCGCGCGCCAGTAGCGTTGAATCCACGAGGTCGCAGAAAAGCACGGTCAGCTGCCGGCGCTCGGGAAGGGGGGCAGGACGGCGTCGGATGGGGGCGGCGGGTGCCATCGCCGCGTCAGCGCTCTCCTGCGGCGGTGCTGCCGACTGCGCCGCAGCGATTGCCGTCATCAGCTTGCGCCGGTGACCCACTGAAGCGATCCCCATGTCCCGCAGATCATCCGCCGTCAGATGCGGCAGCACGTCCGCTGTCACATCATTGTCGCGAAACTGCGCTGCGTATTGCTCCAGCCCAAGCTGCGTGAGCCACGCCGTCACATCCATTCCGGCAACCTCCCCATTGCCTAACCCGCTGGACTGCTATGGTCGCGCGGCTTCAGC
>DATAAP010000265.1:0-2058 GCA_036260035.1 Alphaproteobacteria bacterium
CTTATTCATGATCGGTTCAATGCGCGTGCGCCTATCAATCGGATTGCTTGTGCTGGGCTGGATGAATCCTGCAGCCGCGCAGGAGCAGCCGTTCTATAAGGGCAAGCAGATCCGCATCGTGATCTCGACCGGCGTGGCCGGCGGCTATGCCGAATATGCGCGGGTGCTGTCCGAGCACCTGCCGCGGCACATCGCGGGGCAGCCAAACATCATCGTGCAGAGCATGCCGGGCGCCGGCGGACTCACCGCCACCAACTGGCTCTATGCCTCGGCGCCCGCCGACGGCACCGTGATCGGCATGGTGCATTCGACCGTGCCGCTCGCGCCACTGTGGGGAAGCCGCGGCGTGCGCTTCGAGACGCTGAAGTTCAACTGGCTCGGCGCGCTCGACCGCGTCGAGGGCATGTGCATCACCTGGCGTGCGTCGCCGGTGAAGACCTGGCACGATCTCCTCACGAAGCCATCGACCGTCGGTTCCTCCGGCGCCGGTTCGCAGATGGACGCCTATCCCGCGCTGCTCAACAAGCTATTCGGCACGCAGATGAAGGTGATCGGCGGCTACAAGTCCGGCACCGACATTTTTCTCGCCATGGAGCGCGGCGAGGTCGACGGCCGCTGCGGCGGTCAGCTCACCGTCATCAAGGCGACGCGGCCGGATTGGCTCACCGAGAAGAAGATCAACGTGCCGATCGTGATCGCCGAACGGCGCAGCAAGGTGTTTCCGGAGTCGCCTGCGATCATGGAATTCGTCAAGGATGAGGGCGTGCGGCGGCAGCTCGAACTCGTGATGACCGCGCAGAGCATGGACCGCCCGATGCTGGCGCCGCCCGAGGTCATCGCCGCCGCGCGCGAGACCATGGGCGGGCGGTAAGACTGTATGGCCCCCCTCGATAAGTTGACCGGTCCGCTTTCCGGCCACTGCGCGGAACCTGAAAGTTTCCTGGCTCATCGCTGGTCTTGATCGAGCAGCAAAACTTTGGAAAAAGACAGCCAATGGGATCGGCCGTGAGTAACGAACGTACAGAAGGGGCACCGGCAACGCTGGGCGACGTGCTGTATGCCAAGTCCAAGGCTCTGGTCCCGGAGCAGGACTGGGCGGCGCTCGTCCAATCGATTGCCGGGGGGGATCAGCTCGCGCTGCATGCGCTCTATGAGCGGGCGCATCGCGCCGTCTTCACTTTGATCATGCGATTAACGGCTAACCGGGAAACCGCTGAAGAAGTTACCATCGACGTCTTCCATGACGTGTGGCGGCACGCGTCGCGTTACGACGCCGCCAACGGCACGGTGCTCGGATGGATCATGAATCAGGCGCGATCACGCGCGATCGATCGTCTGCGCTTCGACAGCCGGAAAAAGCGCAGCGACGGCGGCGATGTGCAGGCGCTGGCCGAGCCGCCGGCCGATCCGCGCGATGTGCTTGAGATGCGTGAGCAGGGCGAGTCGCTACGCGCGGCATTGGCGGCGCTCACCGCGGACGAGCGCCAAGCCATCGAAACAACGTTCTTCGCGGGCCTTACGCATGCCGAAGCCGCGGCGCGGCTCGATCAGCCGCTCGGCACCATAAAGACGCGCATTCGTTCAGCCTTGCACAAGCTGCGGCAGGCGCTGATGGCGGAAGCGGGGATGCCATGAGTACGTTGCATCGCAATCCCTGTCCACAAAGCGAGGTCACGTGCGCTTACGCCGCTCAGGCATTGGCACCGGGCGAAGTTGCCGCCGCTGAAACCCATATCGCCTCGTGCCCGGATTGCCGGCGCGAGCTGGATGGCCTACGACCGATCGTCGAGCGCTTCGTGTCGTGGCCTACCGATGTGTTGCGTCCGCCGACATCGCTGCAGGAGCGTCTTGCGCTTCGCATCGCCGAGGAGACGGGAAAGCAGCCGGTCCCGCCGCCGGCACGGCAGTGGACCGAACCAGAATGGGAACAGGTCGCGCCCGGAATTGAGTGCAAGCTATTGGCGACCGATATCGAACGCGACCGGGTCAGCATGCTGGTACGGCTTGCGCCCGGCGCGAGCTACCCCACGCATACCCATGCGGGCGTCGAAGAACTGC
>DATAAP010000266.1:0-1666 GCA_036260035.1 Alphaproteobacteria bacterium
CCGACAGCGTGCCGATCTGGTTGACCTTGACGAGAATGGAGTTGGCGACGCCCTTGACGATGCCCTCGCCGAGTCGCTTGGGATTGGTCACGAACAGGTCGTCGCCGACGAGCTGGACCTTCTTGCCGAGCGCCTGGGTCAGCGCCGCCCAGCCCTGCCAATCGTCCTCGGCCATGCCGTCCTCGATCGAGACGATCGGGTAGCGGCCGCACAGCGCTTCGTAGAACTTCACCATGCCGGCGGCATCCAGCGTCTTGCCCTCGCCTTCCATCACGTACTTGCCGTCCTTGAAGAACTCGGTCGAGGCGGAGTCGAGGGCGAGCACCACGTCGTCGCCGGCCTTGTAGCCCGCCGCCTCGATCGCCTTGACCACGAAGGCAAGCGCATCGTCAGCGCTCTTGAGATTGGGCGCGAAGCCGCCCTCGTCGCCGACATTGGTGGCATGCCCGGCATCGGACAGCCGCTTCTTCAGCGCATGAAACACTTCCGCGCCCATGCGCAGCCCCTCGGCGAAGGTCGGAGCGCCCACCGGCATGATCATGAATTCCTGGAAATCGATCGGATTGTCGGCATGTGCGCCGCCGTTGACGATGTTCATCAGCGGTACCGGCAGCACATGCGCACGGGCACCACCCACATAGCGGTAGAGCGGCAGCCGCGCCTGCAGCGCCGCCGCCTTGGCCACTGCGAGCGACACGCCGAGCATGGCATTCGCGCCCAGGCGACCCTTGTTGGGCGTGCCATCGAGCTCGATCATCGCGCGGTCGAGGGCCAGCTGGTCCTCGGCATCGCGGCCGGACAGCGCATCGAAAATCTCGCCATTGGCCGCCTCGACCGCCTTGCGCACGCCCTTGCCGCCGTAGCGCTTCTTGTCGCCGTCGCGCAGCTCGACGGCCTCATGCGCGCCGGTCGACGCACCCGACGGAACCGCAGCGCGCCCGACGACGCCGCTCTCGAGCGTCACCTCGACCTCGACGGTGGGATTGCCACGGCTGTCGAGGATCTCCCGGGCATGGATGTTCGTGATGGCAGTCATGGCGCGTTTCTGGGTCCTGAACGGTGAAAAGGCGGCGCGACATTAGCGGCAAGCCTCCGCCGCGGCAACGCGGGCGTACCGTTGCGTCGTCCGGCGGGCGAGGGCACGATGGGCCGATGATCGTGACGATCGCCGAATTCCAGGCTTCCCTCGCGGCGGCCGACCCGCCGGCCGGACTCGATTCCGCATTATGCGCGCTGTGGCATGCAGCCAAAGGCGACTGGCACAAGGCGCACGAGTTGGCGCAGTCCAGAGACGACGAGATCGGCGCCTGGGTGCATGCCTACCTGCACCGGGTCGAGGGCGACGAAAGCAATGCGGGTTACTGGTACCGGCGCGCGGGCGTCAGCCACTCGCGCGCGCCGCTGCAACAGGAATGGCAGGAGATCGCCGCAGCCCTGCTCAAGCGCCGCTGACGCGGCAATCACGCGCCCATCTGCCTCGCCAGCTCCACGAAGTCTTCGGCGACGAGGTCCCAGCTACCGGTCGACACGAGATCGCTTTTCTGTTTCGGCCCGTGCTCGAGCGGACGCGGCACGAAAGCGGTGCGGAGCCCATTCGACTGGGCGGCGGCCAGATCGCTGTTGTGCGCGGCGACCATCATCACCTGCTCCGGCCGACGCCCGAGCA
>DATAAP010000267.1:0-3086 GCA_036260035.1 Alphaproteobacteria bacterium
ATCTATGCTTGCCATCGGTTTGCAAAGCGCTTTCGAGGACTGGCGGGGGCGTGCCCGCCTGTTTCTCAGTGCCGGGATCGCGCCTGAGCGAACGGAGTGGTCGGCGAAGAATCCTGCGGCGTTCTTTGCCGGCACGAGCGAGGCCGATCGCGCCCGCCACGGCACCGCCAGCGTCCCGCGGGCATTTCTCGATTTGGCGCAGGATGCAATCCAGCACCGCAGCGACGAGCGCTTCGCGCTGCTTTACCGCCTGGTTTGGCGGTTGCCCCATGGCGAGCGCGGCCTGCTCGAGGCGCCAGTCGACCCGCTGGTGCGCCGGATCGAGGCGATGGCCAGAGCGGTGCGCAGCGATGTCGATGCCATGAAGGCGGCCCTGCGGTTTCGTACCATTGAAACCGGTCTAGGCGAATGGGACGTCGCGTGGCATGCGCCGGAGCACCGCGTCCTCGAATCGGTGGCGCCCTTCTTCGTGCAGTCGCATGCCGGACGGCGCTGGTCGATCGTGACGCCCGACCGCAGTGCCCACTGGGATCGTGTCGCATTGCGGCTCGCACCCGGGGTACCGCATTCGGCCGTACCGACCGAGGAGGCGTTGGAGCAACACTGGCGCCGCCATTACACGCGACTGTTCGACGCCGCGCCAGCGGGTGCGGAGCGCCGCGCAACGGAGTGGGCAGGGCTGCCTGAGGCAACGCTGATCCGGCCGCTCTTCCGCGCCACGCAGGCGAAGGCCCGGGAAGCTCTCGAGCGGCCAGTACGGGATCCGAGCCACAGCATCCGGCCGCGCGACCTCGATGATCTGCACAGAGACGTTGCGCGTTGCCGCGCCTGCCCGCTGCATCAGGCCGCAACGCAGGCGGTCATGGGCGAAGGCCCGATCGAGCCGCGGATCATGCTGGTTGGCGAACAGCCGGGCGATCAGGAGGATCTGGCAGGCCGCCCCTTCGTCGGTCCCGCCGGCCAGGTCCTTGACCGCGCACTGGCCGAGGCCGGCATTCCGCGCGCGCAGGTTTACGTGACGAATGCGGTGAAGCATTTCAAGTTCACACCGCGCGGCAAGCGCCGCATCCATCAGAAGCCCGAGCTGCGCGAGATCACCGCCTGCCGCTCATGGCTCGACCATGAGATCGCCCTGGTGAAACCACGGCTGATCGTCGCGCTGGGCGCATCGGCCGCGCGCGCTCTACTCGGGCGGGGCGTGCCGGTGACGGCAAGCCGCGGCCGGATGTTCGCACTGCCCTCGAGCATTCCCGTCTCGGTGACGATCCACCCGTCCTACATCCTGCGCCTCCCGGATCAGGAGAGCAGCCAGGCAGAGTACCAGCGGCTCGTCGCCGACCTCAGGGCCGCGGACGTGCATGTCGCCCAAACGGCGCCCGCGCAGCCGATGCTGTTCGCGGCAGAATAAGTGTCAGGCGGCGCGGACGCCGGCTAAGAACTCGTCGACATGGCGGCGCAGATCCTCTGACTGCTTCGCGAGATCGCCCGCGGCGTTAAGCAGAACGGACGCCGCGCCGCCGGTCTTCGAGGCTGCCTGCGTCACACCGTCGATATTCGACGAGACCTCCTGGGTCCGGCTTGCCGCGGCCTGGACGTTGCGGGCGATCTCCTGCGTCGCCGCGCCCTGCTCTTCCACCGCGGACGCGATGGTCGTGGCGATCTGGTTGATGTCGCTGATCGTGGTGGCGATGCCGCCGATCGCGGTTGCGGCCTCGCCGGTGACCTGCTGGATCGCGGCGATCTGGCTAGCGATCTCGTCGGTTGCCTTGGCGGTCTGGTTGGCCAGCGACTTCACCTCGGACGCGACCACGGCGAAGCCCTTGCCGGCCTCGCCCGCACGCGCCGCCTCGATGGTGGCGTTGAGCGCGAGCAGATTGGTCTGGGAGGCAATCTCGTTGATCATCGTGACGACCTGGCCGATCCTCTGCGCCGCGTCGGCGAGCCCCTTGACGGTCGCGTTCGTATCGCTCGCTTCCTCGACCGCTTTCAACGTGATCTGCGCCGAATGCGCAACTTGGCGGCTGATTTCCGCGATCGACGAGGTCAGCTCCTCGGCCGCCGCCGATACGGTCTGCGCGTTGCCGGTCGCCTGCTCGGAGGCCGATGCGACGGCCTGGCATTGCTGGTTCGTCTGCTGCGCCGTAGAAGCGAGCGCTTGCGCGTTCGCCCGCAGCTCGGTCGAGCCGTCGGCCACCGCCTTGACGATGCCGCCGACTCCGGTCTCAAAGACACGGGTGAGCTCGGCGAGGCGGCGAGCACGCCGCTCGGCGGCTTCGGTCGCTTCGCGCCGCTCGGCATCGAGGCGATCCGCCGCCATGCTGCGGTCCTTGAGCACGTTGACAGCGGCAGCCATGCGGCCGATCTCGTCCTTCTGGCCGAGCGTCGGGATGGCCGCACTGTAATCCTTCTCGGCGATGCGGCCGAGCGAAGTCGTCATCTCGACGATGGGCCGGGAGATGATGCGGCTGATCAGAAAGGAAACGGCGAGCGCAAGAGCAGCGATCGCCAGGCTGACCGCAACGAAGACCGCGCGGCCGCCCGCCATGCCGGCGTAGATCGAAGAAAGCGCCTCATTGCGCTTCGCGTTGAGCGACGTGTCGATCTCGTCGAGCAGCTTGTCGACGTCGCCGAACTTCCGTTCCGCACCGGTCATGAAAGTGAGTGACGCGCTCGCATCGCTTGTCGCCATGTCGACCACGAATTTTGCCGCCTTGATGTAGGCAACGAACCCAGCGTCCAGCGCATCAATCTTGTCCTGCACGACGCCGGCTGCGGAGACCGCAGCTTTGACGTTGGCGAATCCGCCCGAGAGCCGATCCAGGCCGTCGCTGACCGCCTTCGCCATCTTGTTGAGCTTCTGCTCGTCCGACTCGTTTGCCGCCGTTGAGGTCAAACGGTAGAGCGTGGCGATGGACCGTTGCGCCTCCGTCGAGAAACTCGAGATCGTCTCGACATGCCGCATGATGCCGTCGTTGAGATCGCGGACTTTGGTTTCATTGCCGCCCAGCAGCGCGAACGCGTAGGCGGCGAGGCCGAGCAGCAGGACCACCATCGCGCCAGGGACGGACAGCACCTTCGATCTGACC
>DATAAP010000268.1:0-5755 GCA_036260035.1 Alphaproteobacteria bacterium
CGGTGAAACCGGCGAGCACGAGCGCCACGACGACCAGCAGTATGCTTTTCAGGCGCATCGCACGTTCCTGTCAGTAAAGGTTAACCGCGACGAACAGGCCGCCAACGGACGGCCGGCCATTCCCTATGGCGTCGCGATCGCCGTCGGCGGCCTGTTCGTCGCGGTTAACCTTTACTGACAGGAACGTGCGATGCGCCTGAAAAGCATACTGCTGGTCGTCGTGGCGCTCGTGCTCGCCGGTTTCACCGCGTTCATGGTGCGGAGCTGGCTCGACGCGGAGCGCGCTGCCGCCGCCCGTGCGATGGCGAACCGGCAGGCCCCCGCGCCCGCGGGCGTGCAGGTGCTGGTCGCCAAGCGCGACCTGCCCGTTGGTACGTTCTTGCGCCCTGAGCATCTGCGCTGGCAGGCCTGGCCGGAGGCCAGCCTCTCGCCTGCGTATGCGGTGGAGGGCAAGAAGAAGCTCGAGGACTTCGTCGGCGCTGTGGTGCGGCTGCCGATCGCCAGCGGCGAGCCGATCACCGACGGCCGCGTGGTGTCGCCCGGCAATAGCGGCTTCCTGGCCGCGGTGCTGCGCCCGGGTTATCGCGCCGCCTCGGTCCCTGTCACCGTCACCTCCGGCATCTCCGGTTTCGTGTTTCCGGGCGACCACGTCGACGTGCTGCTCACTCACAATCTGCCGCAGCCCGTCGACGGCGGCCTGGAGCGCCGCGCCGGCCTGACCGTGCTGCGCGACATCCGCGTCCTCGCGCTCGACCAGAAGGTGGATGTCAAGCCCGGCGAGAACGGCGTGCCAAGGACCGCAACCATTGAAGTCACGCCCAAGCAGAGTGAGATCGTCGCCGTGGTCGTCGAGATGGGCAAGCTCTCCCTGAGCCTACGCAGCCTGCAGCGCGATGAGCCGCTCCTGCCGGAGAACGATCCCTTCCAGCAGGTGGACCTGAGCACGATCGAAAAGAAGAAAGACAAGGACGGCGATTTTCCCGATCGGACTTTCACGCTGGACTCGGAGGTCAGCAGCCTCCTGTCCGTGCGCCGGATCACGATCATGCGCGGCGGTAAAGCCGAAGAGATGCGGGTGTCGCAATGATGCGCCTTCTTCTGACAATCCTCGCAGCGATCGGCTTCGTCTGGGCTTACAGCTCGGCGCGCGCCGATCAGGCGACGCAGCCGGCGGCGCCGGTCGTCTCCGAAGCGGGCGAAAGTGCGGCGCCCGGACCGCGCCAGTTCGGCGCCAAGAGCGGCGAAACGCGCATCGTTGTCGAGGCGAAGGAAGAGGCTTGGGTGCGCGTGAGCGATGCCCAGGGCTCCCTGGTGTTCATGCGCACGATGAAACCGGGCGAGACGTATCGCGTGCCGGACCGCGCCGGCCTCGTCCTCGATACGGGCAATGCCAAGGGACTTGTGCTGCGCGTCGACGGCAAGGCCGCGCCGGCGGCGATGGGCATGGTCCGCCGCGGCATCGAGCTGAATCCGGACGTGCTGCTGCATGGCGCGGTTGCGCGCCCGGTGGCGCCGGCCGAGCCGGCCGCCGCGGTGTCTTTCGAAAAAGCTGAGAAGGCCGACGGGGCGCCGGTTGCGCAGTCCGAGCCCGTCCAGCCGATCGCTGCTGTTGAAGCCGCGGTTGCGCCCGCCGGGGTCGTCGAGGCTCCGCCCGTGAGCGCGGCATCGGAAGCGCCGGCGCACGTCGCCAAAGGCGATGCCGAGCCCGTGAACCCGGCAGCGGTCGCTGCCGCACAGGAGCAGGAGCCGCCGGTTCCGTCGCGCGAAGCGCTGTCGGCGCCGCCGATGGCGCCCGAGCCGAAGGTCGAAACGGCGGATGCAACGGCAAAAACCGATGTTGCCGCCGAACCTGAAGCGGCCTCTATCGCCAAGCGCGACGAAACGCCTGCCCCGGCTCTGAAGCCGACGCCGCGTCAGTTCGCCGTGAATCGTCGCGATGCGCGAATCGTGATCGAGGCGAAGGAGGCCGCATGGCTCCGCATCAGCGATGCGGAGGGCAAGACCGTCTTCATGCGCAACATGCAGCCAGGCGAGACCTATCGCGTGCCGAATCGCCCGGGTCTTCTGCTCGAGAGCGGCAATGCCAAGGGGCTCGCGCTCGAGGTGGATGGCAAGCCGGTGCCCGCGCTCTCCGGCATAATCCGTCGCGGCATCGAGCTCGATCCGGAAACGCTGCCCACGGGCGCGGTCGTCCGCCGGCAGGCGCCAGCCGAGAAGCCGGCCATCGTCGCCGAAGCGAAGGCACTCGGGTCGGAGAAAGCACCGGAGCCGGCGACCGCCGCAGCTGCGGCTCCGGTCGCGATGCAGCCCGCCGCTGAGATGCAGCCCGCAGCAAAGAATAATGAGACGCCGGAAGTCCGCGAAACCGCGCCGCTGTTGACGGCAACACTGCCCGGGCCCCTCCCGTCGGCGGCCAAACCTGCGGAGCCGGTCGTTCCCGCGGTTGCCCCGGTGGTGGTCCCGCTGGAAACCGCGACCCGCGCGCCTGTGCACAAGGCCGCGCCGGCCGCGAGTGTTGCGCCCGCCGCGCCGCGGGCGAAGTCCGACGCCGTCAAGCCAACTGCGTTGACTGCGGCCCCGGCTCGCGTGGCACCGCCGGAGGACCGCGGCAGCCCGCTGATCACTGGCGCGAACGCCGTTACGCCGTCTGGCGTGATCAACGCCACCACATCGCGCATCGGCCTCGAGGTCAACAAGGGGACGCTGGTGCGGCTGTCGCAGCCCGCCTCCACGGTCTTCGTCGCAGACCCCGAAGTCGCCGACATCCAGATGAAATCGCCGGGGCTGGTCTACATTCTCGCCAGGCGCCCTGGGGAGACGGCGTTGTACGCGGTCGACGACCGCGAGCGCGTTGTGCTGAACACCACGCTTGTTGTCAGCCACAACGTCAGCCGACTGCGCCAGGCGCTCCGCGCCGTGGCACCCGACGCGGACGTCGACGCGATTTCCCTCGACACCTCGCTCATCCTCACGGGCACGGTGCAGTCGGCCGTGGAAGCAGAGAACATCCGGGCCGTAGCGGCGCGCTTCGTGCCCGACGGGAGCTCCCTGATCAACCAGATCCGCGTGCTCGCGCCGAACCAGATTAACCTGCGCGTCCGCATTGCCGAGGTCTCCAAGGAAACGTTGAAGCAGTTCGGTATCAATTGGGAATCGATCGCGCGGCTGGGCGGAAACGTCCTGTTCGGTGTCGGCGTCGGCCGCGACTTCATCACTGGCAGCACCTTCATGCGCGAGGGAACGGCCAACTCGTTGTTCGGCAGCTATCGCAACGGCAGCCAGGACATCAACGCCGCAATCGACGCTCTGGCCACGGAAGGGTTGATCACCGTGCTGGCCGAGCCGAACCTCACCGCGCTGAGCGGCGAGACCGCAAGTTTCCTGGCCGGCGGCGAGTTCCCAATCCCCATCGCCCAGGCCAGCAATAGCAACACCCCGGCCAGCATCACAGTCGACTTCAAGACATTCGGCGTCGGGCTGGCCTTCACGCCGCACCTGCTCGACGCCGGCCGCATCAATCTGCGTGTGCGACCCGAGGTGAGCCAGCTCTCGGCCGCCGGCGCCGTTCAGCTTTCGGGCTTTACCATTCCGGCGCTGACGACGCGGCGCGCCGAGACAACCGTCGAGCTCGGCAGCGGCCAGAGCTTCGTCATCGCCGGCCTGCTGCAGAACAACTCGACCCAGGACATCTCGAAAGTGCCGCTACTGGGTGACCTGCCCGTGCTCGGCGCGCTGTTCAGGTCTGACCGGTTTCGGCGGAACGAGTCCGAGCTGGTCATCATCGTGACCCCGTATGTCGTGCGCCCGATCTCGGCCAACCGCGTTGCGGCGCCTACGGACGGCTTCGTCGCGCCGTCGGATGTAGAGCGCATCCTTGGCGGCCATACGTATCGCCAGCAGCTCCCCGAAAACGGGGAGACGCCGCGGACCAAAGACGGCCAAGGGCTGGTCGGTCCGACCGGCTTCCAGCTCGACTGAGGTGCCGACATGAAGAACGCTTGCAAGTCATTGACCGCCGGTGCGCTGATCGTCTCGGCGCTCGCCTTTGGCGGCTGCGCGCCGCAGACGAGCCAATGGTCGGAGGTTGAAGCGCAGAAGCAGAACAAGGTCTCCCTGATCCGCTTCTCGCACACGGTCCAGTTCCGCGCGAATGAGGACCGGATGAGCGCTGCCGAGGCGGCCCGACTCGCCACGTTCATGCGCGACCAGAATGTCGGCTATGGCGATCAGATCATGCTGCTCCCGGGAGACAGCGCCTTGGCGCAGCGCCGGCAGGAGGCCGTCGCCGCAGCGTTCGTGCGCGGCGGCCTGCGCGTCATCCGCGACGTGCGTATCGAGGGCGTGCCGCTTACGGCGAGCGAGGTGCGCGTCGTCGTCGGCCGCCACGTCGTCACCCCGCCGCCTTGCCCGAACTGGAGCAGGCGGCCGGACGAGGATTTCGGCAATGCGCCGAGCAGCCATATCGGCTGCGCGACGGCGACCAATCTGGGCTTGATGATCGCTGATCCTGGCGAGCTGCTCATCGGACAGCCGACCAGCCCGGCGGACGGCGAGCTCGCCGCTTCGCGGGTCGAGGCGTACCGCAAGGGCGTCTATCCCAGCTTGCTGAAGGGCGACGTGCGCCCGAACAGCCGTGGCGACGTCACCAAAGGGGCCAAGTGATGGTTGGTTCGGCAGCCGCACGTAAGCCAGCGTCCGGATCGACGCCGCGCGAAGCCCTCGCGTTCGTCGCCGACGCCGCTTCGCGCGACGCCGTGGCGCAGGCGCTGCGCGATGCCGGCCTGGTCGGCGGATCGATCGTTGAAGGCGGCATAAGCGCAGCGCTCAAGCAGGTCGAGCTTGGCACGCCGCGCATCCTCCTGGTCGACGTGTCGTCGACTTCGACGCCCGTGCAGGATGTTGCAGCCCTAGCGGCGATCATGGAGCCGGGGACGCGACTCATCGTCATTGGCGCGACCAACGACGTCGCGCTGTTCCGGGACCTTCTTGGCGTCGGCGCCTCGGACTATCTCGTCAAGCCGCTCGACGTCCAGCACCTCCATGCTGCTCTCAGCGACGGGTCCGCCACCAAGGCCGGCCAAGCCCCTGCCAAAATCGGGCGCGTGGCGGCGGTGGTCGGCGCACGCGGCGGCGTAGGAGCGACCACGGTCGCAGTGAATACCGCCTACATCCTCTCGCACGAGCGCAAGCAGAGGACGGCGCTTGTCGATCTGGACCTGCATTTCGGAACCACCGCACTCGCCCTGGACATCGAACCGGGAAGGGGATTGCGCGATGCGTTGGAAAAGCCGGGACGCATCGACAGCCTGTTCCTCGAGCGGGCGATGGCGAAAATCGGTGACCGGCTATTCGTGCTGGGCTGCGAGGAGCCGTTGCGGGAGCGCCCGTCGATCGACCCCGGCGCGCTGGAAACCGTCCTGGGCGAATTGCGCCAGAACTTCTCATGGATAGTTCTCGATATGCCGCGCTGGTTCGTTGCGACCCAACCGCATGCATTCACCGCGGTGACCGACATCCTTCTGATGTGCGACCAGTCTCTGGCGGGAATTCGAGATGCGATGCGGCTCCTGGACCTGATCAAGGAGAGCGCACCACAGGCGCGACTCAAGCTCGCCTCCGCCAGCACCGATGGCGCGAATCCGAAGATCGCCCGCGCCGATTTTGAAAAGAGCATCGGTCGCAAGATCGACTTCGAGATCCCCTTCGAAGCGAAGACCGTCACGGCGGGGGCCAACGCCGGCAAGCCGCTAAGCGC
>DATAAP010000269.1:0-5755 GCA_036260035.1 Alphaproteobacteria bacterium
ACCGAGCCGAGATGGATTTCCGACTGCACGACGCCCCCGAGCTCGGCCGGCGGGGCAGGGTCGTGGTTGCCGGCGACCCAGATCCACTCATGCGTCTGGACCATGCGGCGCAGATGATCGCGGTCCGGTGCCGAGAGCCGCTCGGCTGCCTCGCCGTCGTGGAAGGAATCGCCAAGGCAGGCGACGCGCCGCGGGCGGTAGCGCTGCAGCACGCGCGCGAGCCGGCCCAAGGTCGCGCGCGTGTCGTAGGGGGGCAGGAACTGGCCGCGCCGCGCGAAGCTCGAGCCCTTTTCGAGATGCATGTCGGAGACGACGAGCAGCCGCTCTTCGGGCCAGAATACCGCGCCCGAAGGATCGGCGAGCAGGGCCGTGCCATTGACGGTGATGCGGGCGCTCATGCCCATCTGTCTCGCACGGCGCCGCCCGGAATCGGGTGAGTCATTTGGTCGCTGTGTATATTGCGAGCGGCGAGAAACGCCAACACGGATCCCACGCAATCAGTGACCTGATGATCAGGTTGGCAGTAGGCTAGCGAGTTCTGACATGAATTGCTCGTATCGCGTGGCGTCTTGCTCCGCGTCTTGTTCGCGCAACAACCTTCGAACCGCTTCCCGCCAGCTGTAGAACTCCTGCTTCAGTCCAGCGGCAGCAAGGATGGGGCCAAGAGTCAATTCTGACACGATTAGCTCCGAACCCTTGCTTGGTGCAGAAGCCGTGCGTGCAAAAGTCTCTACATCGCAATAGCGCTCAAACCTTGGCGCAACAGAGTCCACTAGCACACTTGCAACCTCGGCGAAGAAGGTTGGCATAAGCCAAGTCTCTGTTGGGGCGAATCTTGTCGGAGTAGGGCGTGAGAAACGCTCTCTGTCTCTCGTGACCGTAAGGCTTGCGATTGGGTAAAGCCTATTCCTGGTGCTTTCTATGTCCCGAGCCTGCTTCGCGGACATTTCTCCTCGAGCAACGGCTTCGGCGGTGTCATAGAGCGGTGGAAGGAGGCGAGTCATTTTCTCGGCTCGTGGCCAGCGGACATCAACGGAATAGTGGAGCAAGATCGCAGGATCCCTGCCGATCTGTCGAAAATGGAATGTCGCCTCTAATGAAATCTCGCTGCCGCGACATAGAGAAGTCGTGACAATCCTTATCCTCGACGCCATCTCGAACGCCTTCTCGACCTCGCTCTTCTTGACGCCTCGCGCTGCGAGTGCGTCGACGATCCCCTGAGCCGCTATATCGATGCTGGACACTCGCATTTGAGAATCTCCGCTCCGGCGTACAGCAGCAGGTCCTGCCTCGGCGCATCCTCGCGCGTGGCTTCCTCGATGAGCTCCTCGGCGGCCTCGTCGAGCAGCGAGTCGAGTGTTGCGCCGCCGTAGACGTGCTCCTTGCCGACCTCGAGCAGCACGGGGACGGCAAGCGGCGAGACGCGGTCGAGATGGCGGTGCGTGATCCGGCCCTTGACGCGGGCAAGCATGTCGCCGAGGCGACGGACGTCGGTGAGGCCGGTCGCGGCGTCGGCGCGCGTCGCGCGCAACAGCACGTGGTCGGGCTCGTGCTTGCGCAGCACGTCGTAGATGAGGTCGGAGCTGAACAGCACCTGCCGGCCCGTCTTCTTCTTCTCGCCCGGATAGGTGCGCTCGATCAGGCCGGAAATCACCGCGACGTTGCGGAAGGTGCGCTTGAGCATCGACGACTCCGACATCCATTCCTCCAGATCGTCGCCGAGCATGTCCTCAGCGAACAGCGCGTCGATGTGGCGCGCTGGTCTGATGCTCCACACCGCGATCACGTAGTCGGTCGCTACGAAGCCGAGCGGTTTAAGGCCCGCGCGCTCCATCCGCCGCGTCAGCAGCATGCCCAAGGTCTGGTGCGCGTTGCGGCCCTCGAAGCAGTAGGCGACGAGGAAGTTGCGGCTGCCGCGCGGGAAGGTCTCAACTAGCAGGCCCTCACGCTTTGGGAGCAGCGAGCGCCATTGCTGGATGCGCAGCCATTCGCGTACCTCGGCCGGCAGGTCACGCCAGGCGTCGCGGTCCTCTAGCAGGCCGCGCACGCGGCGCGCGAGCTGCGTCGTGAGGGGCAGGCGGCCGCCGGCATAGGCAGGGACCTTCGGCGCATCGCCGGTTGCGCGTGTGACTTCACAGAAAGTCTCGCGCACACCCTCGAAGCGCAGCATCTGGCCGGCGAAGACGAAGGTGTCGCCGGCTTCGAGGCCCTGCACGAAATACTCCTCGACCTCGCCAAGCGTGGGGCCGCGCACGATCTTCACCTTGAGCATCGGCGCCTCGACAATGGTGCCGACATTGAGGCGGTACTGGCGCGCGACGCGTGGGCCGATCACGTGCCAGCGCCCATCGGCGGCGCGGAACAGGCGCTTGTAGCGGTCGTAGGACTGCAGCGCGTAGCCACCATTGGCGACGAAGGCCAAGACGTCGTCGAAATCCTGGCGCGGCAGGTCGGCGTAGGGCTCTGCCTTCGTCACTTCATCATAAAGGTCGTCGGCGAGGAAGGGCCCAGCGCAGGCCATGCCGAGCACGTGCTGCGCCAGCACGTCGAGCCCGCCTGGCTTGGGCGGCAGCCCGTCGAGCTCGCGCGCCCGGATCGCCTCGATCGCCGCGCGGCACTCCAGCACCTCGAAGCGGTTCGCGGGTACGAGCACGGCGCGGCTCGGCTTGTCGAGCCGGTGGTTGGAGCGGCCGATCCGCTGCAAGAGGCGCGTAACACCCTTCGGGGCGCCAACCTGGACCACGAGATCGACGCTGCCCCAGTCGATGCCGAGGTCCAGCGAGGAGGTCGCCACGATCGCGCGCAGCTTGCCCGCCGCCATCGCCGCCTCGACCTTGCGCCGCTGCTCGACGGCAAGGCTGCCATGATGCACGCCGATCGGCAGGTTCTCGTCGTTGATGCGCCATAGCGCCTGGAAGATCAGCTCCGCCTGTGCCCGCGTATTGACGAAGATCAGCGTCGTGCCGGCGCTGCGGATCGCGGCGTAAATCTCGGGCAGGGCGTGCAGGCCCATATGGCCCGACCACGGCATGCGCGCCTCCGGCACCATGATCGCGATCTCCGGCTCGGCGCCGGAGCGGCCGACGACGCGCTCGACCGGTTCTGCCAAGCCCGAGCCAAGCCAGCGCTGCAACAGAGCCGGCTCCGCCACCGTCGCCGACAAGCCCACACGGCGGGCCTGCGGGGCGATCTTTGCAAGCCGCGCAAGGCCGAGCGCCAGCAGATCGCCGCGCTTGGTGCCGGCGATCGCATGTATCTCGTCGACGATCACGCAGCGCAGCTCGGCGAAGAGCTGCGCCGCCTTGGGATCGGCGATCATCAGCGCCAGCGATTCCGGCGTCGTCATCAGCATCTGCGGCGGCTTCTCGCGCTGGCGGGTGCGTTTGGCCTGCGGCGTGTCGCCGGTGCGCGTCTCGGCCCGGATCGCCAGTCCCATATCGGCGATCGGCGTCACCAGATTACGATGGATGTCGACCGCGAGCGCTTTGAGCGGCGAGATATAGAGCGTGTGCAGGGCCGCGGTCGGCGCTTCGGCGAGTTCGATGAGGCTCGGCAGGAAGCCGGACAAGGTCTTGCCGCCGCCGGTCGGTGCGATCAGCAGCGCCGAGTGCCCGGCGCGCGCATGCTCCAGCATCGCCAGCTGATGCGCGTGCGGCCGCCAGCTACGAGCGGCGAACCAGCGCGCGAAGGCCGCCGGGAGCATTCCCGCTGCCGCATCACTGCTATGCGTGGGTTTCTGCAACCTTTGCCTTTAGATCTGTGATCACGCCGCTTTCCAGCATTTTAGGGCGCTGCAGTCGCGACCTTCAATCCTGGCTTGGCCGTCGTGTGCGCTCGGAACGCCGCCCAAGTGCCGCCGTTGCACTCGAGTTCATCAAAGCGAGGCGGCCATGGCGAAGACAGGCGGCGATCTGCTGGTCGAAACTCTCATCCGCTGGGGTGTCGACGTCGTGTTCGGCCTGCCGGGCGACGGCATCAACGGCATCATGGAAGCGCTGCGCACGCGCCAGGACCAGATCCGCTTCATCCAGGTGCGGCATGAGGAAGCCGCGGCCTTCGCGGCCTGCGGCTACGCGAAGATGACCGGACGGCTCGGCTGCTGCCTTGCGACGTCGGGGCCGGGCGGGCTGCATCTGCTGACCGGGCTCTACGACGCCAAGATGGACCGAGCGCCGGTGCTGGCGATCACCGGCATGCCGTATCACGACCTCATCGACACTGAGACGCAGCAGGACGTGGCGCTCGACCGCGTCTTCGCCGACGTCGCCGCCTTCAACACGCGCGTCATGGGCCCGACGCATATCGAGAACGCAATCACGCAGGCGTGCCGCACTGCGCTCGCCGACCGAGCGGTCGCGCATGTCGCGGTGCCGGTGAACTTCCAGAGCCAGGAGATGGAAAAGGCGCACGCGTCGAAGCGCAACGTCGCTCACCACGTTTCTTTCGCATCGGGCCGCAACGTGGTCGTCCCGTGTGCCGCCGAACTCGACCGAGCGGCCGAATGGCTCAACCGCGGCAACCGAATCGCTATCCTGGCCGGGCAGGGGGCGCTCGGCGCGCGCGCCGAGCTGATGGCCCTGTCGGAGCGGCTGCAGGCGCCTATCGCCAAGGCGCTGCTGGGCAAGGCGGCATTCCCCGACGATCATCCCAACTGCACGGGCGGCGTCGGCCATCTCGGCACCGAGCCGTCGCAGCGGGCGCTCGAGCAATGCGACACCTTGCTGATCGTCGGCAGCGGCTTTCCCTATATCGAGTATTACCCGAAGCCTGGCCAAGCGCGCGCGATCCAGGTCGATATCGACGCGGCGCGCATCGGGCTGCGCTACCCAGTGGAGGTCGGGCTCGTTGGCGACGCCGCCGCGACGATCGAGGCGCTGCTGCCGCGGCTCGATGAGCGCCGTGACCGCGCCTTCCTCACGCATATCCAGTCGCTCAAGCGTGCCTGGAACGAACAACAGGACAAGCTCGCGAACATCCAGGCCAAGCCGCTGAAGCCGCAGACCGTGGCGCGTGCGCTGTCGGACCGCATGGCGGATGACGCGATCGTCGTCACCGATTCCGGCACCAACACCATGTTTGCCGCGCGGTTCATCGAAATGCGGGGCGAGCGCCGCTTCGCGGTCTCGGGCACGCTCGCCTCGATGGGCTGCGGCATCCCCTATGCGGTCGCCGCTGCGATCGCGAATCCGGGACGCCAGGTCGTCGCCTTCGTCGGCGATGGCGGGCTCAGCATGCTGATGGGCGATCTCGCCACCTGCGCCAAGTACCGGCTGCTGGTGAAGATCGTGGTCGTGAAGAACAACTCCCTCGGCCAGATCAAATGGGAACAGCTCTTCTTCGTCGGCAACCCCGAGTTTGGCTGCGAGCTGCAGCCGATCGACTTCGCCAAAGTCGCCGAGGCGTGCGGTCTGAAAGGGCTCTCGGTCGAAGACTCCGGCGATTGCGGCCGCGCCGTCGACGCCCTGCTGCGTCACGACGGCCCTGCACTACTCGAGGCCACCGTCGATCCCGACGAGCCGTTCCTGTCGCCGGTGCCTATCAAGGAGGAAGTCGAGAATTTTGAGAAGGCGCTCAAGCGCGGCACGCCGCATGCCGAGCGCATCCGCCAGCTCTACAACGAACGCGCCTCGCCGAAGATCGCGGAGCCGGTGGGATAGGCGCGCTCATCCGGTTCGGCATCATTTCGCGAATTCGGTGCGGAGGCAAGTTTGAGCCCGTCTCCGCGTCGGCAATAACCAAAGGAGGCACAGATGAA
>DATAAP010000270.1:0-6136 GCA_036260035.1 Alphaproteobacteria bacterium
TGTCGGGCGCCTTCTACGGGCCGAGCGCCGCCGCGATCGAGCCGCAGCTGCAGCGCGTGCGCGAGCATTTCGGCCGCTCTGGCAAGGCGCGCTACATCGCGCATGACGACGCGAAGCACATCCCGCCGCTGCAGGTCGCAATCAACGCGTTCTCCGGCATTCCTAGCCTCGGAGAGCTCGGACTTCTGAAATGGCGGCCGGGCGGCGGCAATATCTGGTTTCTACCCGGCACGCCAATGGACGGCAAGATCGCCAACGAGTTCCAGCGCATCTGCCGCAGCCTCTACGAGGCGCACGGGCTCGACTACACGGTGATGAACGTGTGCGGGCCGCGCTTCGCGCGCGGGCTGCACGTCATCACCTTCAACCGCGAGGACGAGGACGAGCGGCGCCGCGCCGATACCTGCTATCGCAAGATGTCGGAAGCGGTGGCGAGCCGTGGCGTCTTCGTCGGCCGGGCGCCGCTCGACTATCACGACTTCCACATGGCCCAGGCGATGCCCGCGTTCCGCGACGCCTGTACGGCGATCAAGTCGGCGCTCGATCCGAAAGGCGTCATCGCGCCCGGACGGTACGGGATCGCCTAGCGCAGGCCGTACTCGCACTCACATCACGAATACGCCCTTGCCGGTCTTCTGCGTATCGAAGAGCCGGTACGCCTCCTCGGCCTGCTCCAGGCGCCATTCGTGCGTGAAGAGATGATCGACGTCGATCTTGCGCTCGGCGATGTAGCGCGCGCATTCGGCCTGACCGATCGCGGAGAAGGTCCATGAGCCGATAAGCGTGACCTGACGGCGCAGCAGATCGTTGCTGACATCGAGCGTCACCGTGTCGCCTTCGCCGACGAAGCACGCCTTGCCCCAGGTGCGCACGCAACGCACCGCCTGCGCGCGCGCCTGCGGCGACGAGGAAGCATCCAGCGCGAGATGCGCGCCGCGCCCATCCGTCACGTCGCGGATAGCGGCGACCACGTCGTTCGTCGCCTTCGGATCGATCAGGACGTCGGCGCCGAACGCCTTTGCGCGCCGCAGCCGCTCCGGCTCGGTGTCGAGCGCGATGACCCGCGCGCCCATCGACGCCGCCAGCTGTGTGGCAGACAGCCCAACCGGCCCCTGCCCGAAGATCGCGATGGTGTGATGCCCTTGCAGGCCAAGGCGCTGCAGTGCGCCCCATGCGGTGCCAGTGCCGCAGGAGATTGCAGCCCCGGCGCGGAACGACAGCGCGTCCGGCAGCGGCACGAGCGTCCGCGCCGGGCATTTCATGTAACGGGCATGCGCGCCATGCCCGGTGACCCCATAGATTTCGGCAACGCCGTCGACGCAGAGCTGCATCCATCCGGTCGCGCAGTGTTCGCAGACGCCGCAGCCGCGGTAATGATGCTGCATCACGCGCGCGCCGATGCGCGCCTGCTTCTCGCTGACGCCTGGCCCTACTGCCGCGACGACCCCGCACGGCTCGTGTCCGGCGATGATCGGGCCGTTATCGCCGAGCCCGAGGGCGGCGGTGACGCTCCTGCCCTTCGGGGCGCGGTAGAATTTCAAATCGCTGCCGCACATGCCCGAGGCCTTGATTTCCAGGACGACCTCACCGGGGGCAGGCACAGGATCGGGAAAATCGCGCAGCTCCAGCTCCCGGCCGCCGAGAAAGACGATTCCTTTCACCGCGCCCTCCCTCTTATCGTCGGGCACTGCGTGCCCAGGGAAACGATACCGGCAGACGCGCCGCCTCTCAATGTGTCCCGCTGGTCCGACATTGGAGCACTGCACGGGGATGGCGTTGCAGCGCCGTCCGCCGTTCCATTATGCTCGCGGCATGTCGATCGATATTAAGGTCTCTACCCGTCCCTCCCCGATCACCGGCGCCTGCGTCTGGCACGGCCGAGATATGGCCAGTTCCACCCGCTGGATCCGTGACTTCACGCCACCAATGCTCGACGAGGTCGAGCGCGCCTTGCGCGCCGCGCAGAGCCGCGGCTTGAAATGGCACCAGGTCACGCGCGCCGACTTCGACGTGCCGCGCACGGCCGCCCTGCTGGCCGAGGCCGCGGAGGAGCTGGAGAACGGCAGCGGCATGATGAAGCTGCGCGGGCTGCCGGTCGCGCGCTACACGGAAGACGAGCTGCGCATCATCTGGTTCGGCCTCGGCAGCGTGCTCGGCACGCCGCTCTTCCAAAACCGCAGCGGCGAACTGATGCGCGCGATCCGCGACGAAGGCACCGATGTCGGCAAGCGGTATGGCCAGATCGAAAAGGGCGACAACGCGCCGTTCATCTCCTCTTACGCGCGCACGCTTTCCAATGGCGCGCTGCGCTACCACACCGACCGTTGCGACGTGGTCGGCCTGCTGTGCGTGCGCCAGGCGCGCGCCGGCGGCGTCAGCAAGCTTGCGAGCTCGCCTGCCGTGCACAATACGATGCTGGAGCGCCGGCCCGATCTTGCCGCCGCGTTGTACCAGCCGATCTGGCGCTCTCGCCTCGGCGAGGAGCTCGGCGGCGAGAAGATCGCTTATCCGCTGCCGATATTCGGCCAGCGCGACGGCCGCTTCACCAGCCACTACTCGCTCACCTATATCGAGGCGGCCCAGCTCCTCGACGAAGTGCCGCGCCTGACCGCGACCCAGCGCGAGGCGATCGATGTGCTGATGCAGCTCGCGGAAGAGCTGTCCTTCGAAATGACCATGGAGCCCGGAGTCATCCAGCTCCTCAACAACCACGTCATCTATCACGGCCGCACGCCGTTCGAGAACGACTCGAGCAGCGGCCAGGATCGCCTCCTGCTGCGGCTGTGGCTCGGCATGCCGAACAGCCGCGCGCTGCCGGAAGACCACGCCGTACTGTGGCGCAACGTCGCCGCGGGCGTCCCGCATGGCGGCATAGGGCAGGCGGTGCCCGGCTAGCCCCGCTGACCCTCACGCGGTAGCGCGTTCGATGATGGTAAAGCCGACATCAACGACGCGCCGCGCGGCCGCACCGCCCTTGATCCGGGCAATCAGCATATCCGCCGCGTGTTTGCCGATCGTCTCGCCGTCGATGCGGATGGTTGTCAGCGGCGGATCGGTGTCCTTAGCGAAGGGCAGGTCCCCATACCCCATCACCGCGAGCTGATCCGGCACAGCGATCGCGCGCGCCTTCGCCTCGATCAACAAGCCGAGCGCCAGCGTGTCGGAGCCGCAATAGACGCCGTCGACGTCCGGCACCCGTGCGAGCAGATCCCGCAGGGCCGCCCGGCCCTCGCCCATCGGCGTCGGCGCGGCCACCTCAAGGACGGGGACCGGCTTCAGATTCTCGCCACCGAGGTGCATGGCGGCCGCGACAAACGCATCGGCGCGAATGCGCGCGCGGCGGTCATTGGGCGTGATCACAGCAAGTCGCCGGCGCCCGCGCGCATGCAGGCGCTCTGCCGCCGCCGCTCCGATCTTCGAATGCGAAAAGCCGACGAGCATGTCGATCGGCTTTGGCGTCAGCTCCCAAGTCTCGACGACAGGGATGCGCGCGGCACGCAGGCGGCGGCGGGCCTGGGCGGAGTGCACGATACCGGTCAGCACGATGCCGTCAGGCCTACGCCCGATGATCGCCTCGAGCAAAGCATCCTCGCGCGGGTCATCGTATCCGGCCTGGCCAAGCAGCAGCTGGTATCCGCCGTCGCTCAGCCGGTCGGCGAGCGCCTGTACCGTCGGGATGAAAACGGACCCGGCAACGGTCGGAACCAGGGCGACGACGAGGCGGCTGCGATTTGATGACAGCGATCCGGCCACCAGGTTCGGAACATACCCTGTGCGCCGGACGGCCTCGCGCACGCGCGCGAGGGTCTTCGGCGAGACTCGATCCGGGTCGTTCAAGGCGCGCGAGATCGTGATCTTGGTGACGCCGACGAGCTTGGCGACATCGGCCAAGGTCCGCGTCTGACTGGCCTGCTGCAGGCGCTTTCGGGAAGAAGGCTTCGACATCGTTGTTTCATAATTACGCTCGGAGACGCCCGCGACTGTAGCGCGCCGCTAGGCAAATAGCTTGTGTCACGATTATGTTACCGGTAACATAACAGCATGATCGACCTCACCGTCAAACGCCTGCTCGGCCCCGTGATCCGCCTCCACCCCGGCGATAACGTCGTCGTCGCGCGCACCGACGTGGCCGCAGGCACGCCGGTACCCGTCGAAGGCTTCGTCATTCGCGAGAAGGTGCCGGCAGGCTACAAGATCGCGGCGCGCGACCTGCGCAACGGCGAGCCGGTCCTGAAATACAACGTCACTGTCGGCTTCGCCGGATCGGATATCCCGGCGGGCACCCTCCTCCATAACCACAACACCGAGTTCCGCGAGTTCAACCGCGACTATGCGCATGCGCGCGACTACAAGCCGGTAGCGCTGCTGCCCGAGGCGGAGCGCGCCACCTTCCAGGGCATCGTGCGCGAGGACGGGCGCGTCGCCACGCGCAACTTCATCGGCATTGTCTCGACGGTGAACTGTTCGGCCACGGTGGTGCACGGCGTTGCGCGCTGGTTCACGGAAGAGCGGCTCGCGGACTTCCCCAATGTCGACGGCGTCATCGCCTTCAGCCACGCGCTGGGCTGCGGCATGGAGATGACCGGCGAGCCGATGGCGCTGCTGCGGCGCACCTTGGGCGGCTATGTCCGCCATCCGAATCTCGCTGCGGTGCTGGTGGTCGGGCTCGGCTGCGAGCGCAACCAGATTGCCGGCCTGATGGCCGACGAGCGGCTGGAGCGCAGCAACCGCCTGCGCACCTTCGTGATGCAGGAGACGGGCGGGACGCGCAAAACGATCGAGGCCGGCATTGCAGCAGTCAAGGAACTGCTGCCCGAGGTCAACCGCGTCACGCGGCAAACCGTGCCGGCGAGCCATATCACCGTGGGCCTGCAATGCGGCGGCTCGGACGGCTTCTCGTCGATCACCGCCAACCCTTCGCTCGGGGCGGCTGTCGACATCCTGGTGCGCCATGGCGGCACGGCCATCTTGTCGGAGACGCCGGAGATCTATGGCGTCGAACACACGCTGACGCGCCGCGCCGCTAGCCGCGAGGTCGGCGAGAAGCTGGTCGAGCGCATCCGCTGGTGGAAGGAAGAATATTCGGTCGGGCGCGACGTGCAGATTAACGGCAAGGTCAGCCCCGGCAACCAGGCCGGCGGCCTCGCCAACATCTTCGAGAAATCGCTCGGGTCGTCGATGAAGGGCGGCACCGGGCCGCTGATGGAAGTCTACAAGTATGCCGAGCCGGTGACGACCAAGGGCCTCGTGTTCATGGACACGCCCGGCTACGACCCCTGCTCCGCCACCGGCCAGATCGCCGGCGGCGCCAACCTGATCGCCTTCACGACCGGCCGGGGCTCCGCCTTCGGCTCCAAGCCGGCGCCGTCGCTGAAGCTCGCCACCAACACGCCGATGTACCGCCGCCTCGAGGAGGACATGGACATCAATTGCGGCGAGGTGCTCGACGGCACCGCCTCGATCGACGAGATGGGCCAGAAGATCTTCGAGCGGATGCTCGAGACTGCGTCGGGAGCCCGCACCAAGAGCGAACTGCTCAATGTCGGGGACCACGAGTTCGTCCCCTGGCAGATCGGCATCGTCGGCTGAGTTCCGCAAAACAGAAATCGGGAGGAAAGACTGTGATCAACAGCTTTATAGACCGGCGCCAAGTTATGATCGGCGGCGCCGGCGCGGTTCTCGACGACGATCGGCTGACCGAGCTCGCGCGAAGCGACGTTGCACAGCACGCGCATGGTCGTATCCGCGGTGCCCCCCGGCGGCCACGGGACAATGAACTTGAGCGGCTTCGTCGGATACTGCGCTGCGCGGGCGCCGTATCCATTCGCGGCTACGGCGAGCGCTGCAGCCCCGCCGATCAGGACTTGGCGCCGGTCCAGGTTCTTAAGCTTGCTGGTCACACTTTCCTCCCGATTTCTGTTCTGCGACGATCAGCCGACGATGCCGATCTGCCAGGGCACGAACTCGTGGTCCCCGACATTGAGGAGCTCGCTCTTGGTGCGGGCTCCCGACGCGGTCTCCAGCATCCGCTCGAAGATCTTCTGGCCCATCTCCTCGATCGACGCGGTGCCGTCGAGCACCTCGCCGCAATTGATGTCCATGTCCTCCTCGAGGCGGCGGTACATTAGCGTGTTGG
>DATAAP010000271.1:0-3094 GCA_036260035.1 Alphaproteobacteria bacterium
ATGACCCTTGTACGCGCGGATCAGGCAGACGGTGAGGAAGATCGTGCCGACGATGACGTGGAAGCCGTGGAAGCCCGTCGCCATGAAGAAAGTCGACGAGTAGACGCCGTCTTTGAAGCCGAACGCCGCATGCGCGTACTCGTAGGCCTGACAGGCCGTGAAGGCGAGGCCGAGCAGCACGGTGAGCGTGAGGCCGTAGATCAGGTGCGGCCGGTTGTTCTCGCGCAGCGCATGATGCGCCCAGGTTACCGTAACGCCGGAGGTGAGCAGGATCAGCGTGTTGAGGAACGGCAGGTCCCACGGATCGAAGACCTTGACGCCCGGCGGCGGCCAAGTGCCGCTCGCCGTGTGCTCTGGGAATAGTGCGAAATGGAAGAACGCCCAGAAGAAGGCGACGAAGAACATCACCTCGGAGGCGATGAACAGGAACATGCCGTAGCGCAGGCCGAGCCGCACCACCGGCGAGTGCACGCCCGGCGTGGTCGATTCCTTGATCACGTCGCGCCACCACCCGGCCATGGTGAACAGCACCATCACCACGCCGATGATGATCTTCCATGGCCCGAGCGCCCTGAGCATCGGCTCGAGCCCGGAGCCGAACATGTCCGGGTGCATATAGGTGAGCGCGCCGAGAGCGAGGACAAGCGCCGAGACCGAGCCTATGATCGGCCACGGGCTCGGCTCGACGAGATGGTAGGGCTGCTTGATTCCCGTTCCGGTCAACTGGGCCATTCCTATGACTCCTGATCTAGCGCTCAGTTCGCGGGCCGTGCGGCCTCGCCATTGGCAGGGCTCCGCGCCAGCTTGTCGGCGTCGTGCTTAGCGCGGAAGAACGTGTACGACAGCGTGATGTTGCTGACATCACGCGTGTTCGGATCCTTAACAATGTCCGGGTCGATGAAGAAGGAGACCGGCATGTCGACGCTCTCGCCGGGCGCCAGCGTCTGCTCGCTGAAGCAGAAGCAGGCGATCTTCTGGAAGTAAATGCCGGCCTTGGCGGGGGTCACGTTGAACGTCGCGGTGCCGACCACCGGCGTCGCGCCTTTGTTGGTCGCGCGGTAGTGGATCAGCCGCTCCTCGCCGACCCGCACCTTCACCTCGCGCTCGACCGGGGTGAAAGTCCACGGCAGGTTGGTGCCGGCGATATCGGCGTTGAACCGCACCGTGACCTCGCGCTCGCCAGCCGCGTCGGGGGCGTGCTCGGCGCGCTGCGGCGTGCCGCCATAACCGGTGACCTGGCAAAACAGGCGGTAGAGCGGCACGGAAGCGAAGGCGAGCCCGGCCATGCCGACGACCACGCCGACGGTCAGGAAGGCGACGCGCGCATTGGCGCGGGAACGCGGGTTGCCGCTCATTTCAGCCCCATCTTGACGATGGTGATGATGTAGAACAGCACGCAGAGCGCTGCGACCGTCACGCCGATGGCGATGTTCTTTGCCCGGCGCCGCTTGGTGAAATCGTCGCTCACGGCCATCCCGCTCACGACAGCCCCGCCGGAATGCGGTCCAAGATCAGCAACGCGAACAGCAGGAAGAGATAGACGATCGAGTAGCCGAACAGCCGCTTCGCAGCCATCTCGCCGCTGTCGCGCCACACCGCGACTGCGCCACTGACCAGCAGCAGACCGAGCACGCCCGCGCCTCCCGCATACACAAGCCCGGCGACCCCGAGCCAGTACGGCGCGATCGTCACCGGTAGCAGCGCCAGCGAATAGAAGAGGATCTGGCGCTTGGTCTCGCGGATGCCTGCGACGACCGGCAGCATCGGCACGCCGGCGCGCGCATACTCGCCCGAGCGGAACAGCGACAGCGCCCAGAAATGCGGCGGCGTCCACAGGAAGATGATGGCGAACATGGCCAGAGAGGCGAGCGACACGTCGCCGTTCACCGCGGCCCAGCCGATCATCGGCGGGAAGGCGCCGGCGGCCCCGCCGATCACGATGTTCTGCGGCGTGCTGCGCTTCAGCCACATCGTGTAGACAAAGACGTAGAAGCCGATCGACAGCGCGAGCAACGCCGCCGCGGCGAAGTTGACCGCGAGCGCCATCACCGTGACCGACGCGATCGACAGGACGATGCCGAAGGCGAGCGCCTCCTCCGGGATCATGCGGCCCGCAGGAATCGGCCGCTCGCGCGTGCGCGACATCAGCGCATCGATGTCGCGGTCGTACCACATGTTGATGGCGCCTGCGGCTCCGGCCCCGACCGCAATGCACAGGATTGCGATCGCCGCCAGCACGGGGTGGAGATGCCCCGGCGCCGTCAGCATGCCGGCCACGCCGGTGAAGACAACGAGGCTCATCACCCGCGGCTTCAGCAGCGCCACGAAATCGCCGACGCCAGCGACCGGCGCGCCCGTCAGAGCGTCGGTCGCTTCGCGCGTATGGACTGCGCCGTCAGACAATGCGCCGCTCCTGCCTCAAGCCGCTCAGTGCTTCGCCTCGGCGACGATGCGCGGCAGCTCCTCGTAGGTGTGGAACGGCGGTGGCGAGGACAAGGTCCACTCCAGCGTCGTAGCACCCGCACCCCAGGGATTCCCGACGGCGCGGCGGCCGGCGGCGAGCGCATAGATCGTCATCACCACAAAGAAGATGGTGGACGCGAACGAGATGTATGCGCCGATCGAGGACACCACATTCCAGCCCGCGAACGCGTCCGGATAGTCCGGAATGCGCCGCGGCATGCCGGCAAGGCCGAGGAAGTGCTGCGGGAAGAAGGTCAGGTTGACGCCAATGAAGGTCGTCCAAAAATGCAGCTTGCCGGCCCATTCCGGGAACTCGCGGCCGGACATCTTGGGGAACCAATAGAGGAACCCGCAGAAGATGCCGAACACAGCGCCCAGCGACAGCACGTAATGGAAATGGGCCACCACGTAATACGTATTGTGCAGTGCGATGTCGGCGCCGGCATTGGCCAGCACCACGCCCGTGACGCCGCCGATCGTGAACAGGAAGATGAAGCCGATCGCCCACAGCATCGGCGTCTTGAACTCGATCGAACCGCCCCACATGGTCGCGATCCACGAGAAAATCTTGATGCCGGTCGGCACAGCGATGACCATCGTCGCCGCGGTGAAGTAGGCGCGCGTGTCGACG
>DATAAP010000272.1:0-3957 GCA_036260035.1 Alphaproteobacteria bacterium
GCAGGCAGCGGCCGCACGAAGCTGTCGATGGTCATATGCGAATCGGTCCGCTGCACCACGCCGGCGCCGATCATGATCATCCACGCGAAGGCCAGAACCGCGAACTCGTCCAGCCAGGATACCGGGTCATTAAGCACGTAGCGGAAGATCACCTGTGCGAAGACGGCCGCCGAGGCGGCGAATACCGTTAGCGCCAGCGCGCCGTTCGCAACGTGCCTCAGCGGATCCACTCCGCCATTCCCGCGTTCGACGCCAGACGTCATTGCTGTGTCGCAGCAAGCCTATCGTAGAACCCCTTGCCGAGCTTGCGCTCGATCCCGGGATCGCGGCAGGCATTCGCTGCGGCGCTGCGGAATGCCGCAACGTCGGGCTCAATGACTTCCATGCCGCCGGCCTTCAGCTTCGCGAGGTCCTCGCGCTCGGCCTTCTCGATGAGGCCGTTCTGAAAATCGCCCGCCTCGATCGTCGCCTTGACCAAAATGTCACGCTGCTCGGGGGCAAGCTTCTGGAAAGTCGCCTCGTTGATCACGACGACCTGGTTCTGCGTGATGTGGCCGGTCAGGATCAGGTACTTTTGGACTTCGTGGAACTTGCGGTTCCAGATGTTCGAGATCGGATTCTCCTGCCCGTCGACGACGCCGGTCTGCAGTGCCGTGTAGAGCTCGTTCGCATCGATCGGCGTGGGACTTCCGCCCATCGCGCGCACCGTCGCGAGGTAGATCGCGTCGGGCTGCACGCGCACTTTCAGGCCCTTCATGTCCTGCGGAGTCCGAACCGGCGTCCGAGCGGTGGTCAGGTGACGCACGCCGAAGATCCACCCCATGTCGAGGATGCGCAGGCCGCGCTTCTGCAGCAGCTCGCGCGACAGCTCGTCACCGATCGGCCCGCGCACGGTCTTGAGCATGCTGTCGGCGCTCTTCCACAGGAACGGGCAGGCGAAGGCCTCTAGCTGTGGCAGGAAGCGGCCGATCGACCCTGCGCTGCCTTCGAACATGTGGACGGTACCGAGCTGGACGCCCTCGAGCATCTCCTGCTCCGACCCGAGCTGCGCTGCCGGGAACACCTGGATCTCGACTTGTCCGTTGGTGCGCTCTCGCACGAGGTCCGAAAGCCGCCGCAGGCCCGTTTGCACAACCATCCCTGGCGCCTGGACGTTGCCGAGCTTCAGCACCGTCTTGGGCTGCGCCTGGCCGGGAAAAGCGGCGAGCTGGACGAGCAGTGCCGCGGCCGCGGCGGCACCGATGCGGGCTAAGCTGCACATGGTCTCTCTCCCTTGCGCGATCCGATGCGGGGCCAGCTTACGTGAGCGCTTGCTTTTTGTATTTGTCGCGTGAAAAATACAATCTGTCAACAACCCGGATCGTCGGCTTCTCATGACCAAGGCTCCCGCCTATATCGCCGCCGAGGCGCTCAGGCACTTCGCCGGCGACATGCTGGCGAAGCACGGCCTGCCGCACGACGATGCCGCCTGCGTCGCCGAAGGGCTCGTCGAAGCCAATCTGCGCGGGGTCGATTCGCACGGCGTGTCGCGCATTCCCATGTACTGCGAACGCCTGCGCCGCGGTGTGGTCAACCCGCGGCCGAAGATCTCGATGCGATCGGTCACGCCGGCCTGCGCATTGATCGATGGCGACGACGGAATGGGCTTCCTGGTGGGCCGGCGCGGCATGGACGCGGCGATCGCCATGGCGCGCGACTATGGCATAGGCCTGGTCGGCGCGCGCCACAGCACGCATTACGGGATGGCTGCGCTCTACGTGCTGCAGGCGATCGATGCCGGCATGATCGGTTTCGCCTATACCAATGCGTCTCCGGCCCTGCCTGTGTGGGGCGGCAGGTCCGCTTTCCTGGGCGCCAGCCCGTTCGCGGCCGGAGCCCCCGGCGGCGAGAAGGCGCCATACGTGCTCGATATGGCGATGACGGTGATCGCCCGCGGCAAGATCAGGCTGGCGGCGCAGCGCGGCGAGCCCATTCCCGAAGGGCTGGCGCTTGACCGCGACGGCCGGGCGACGACCGATGCGAAGCAGGCCTTCGAAGGCGTGTGCCTTCCGTTCGGCGGCGTGAAGGGCTCCGCGCTGTCGATGCTCATGGAGATCCTCGGGGGCGTGCTAACCGGGGCCAATTTCGCCGGCGACGTGAAGAGCCTCTATTTCGACCATTCAGCGCCCCAGAATGTCGGGCATCTCTTCATCGCGATCCGGCCGGATCTTTTCGTTCCGCGCGAGGAGTACGGCCAGCGCATGGACACGCTCGTTGAGCGAGCGAAAGCCTGCCCCAAGGCGGAAGGCTTCGACGAGATCCTGATTCCGGGCGAGCCGGAAGCCCGCACCCGCGCGAAGCGGAGCCGCAGCGGAATCCCTTTGACGCCCGATGTCATCGACGCGCTCCGCATCGAGGCCGACAGGGCGGGCGTGCCGTTTCTGCGCTTGTCCGCGACGCCTCTCGCCCCTTTAGACTGAAATCATGAAGCGCGCGCGTTCCTCCACCTCGTCACTGCTGGCGCAGCGCATCGTCGAGCTCGCCGCCGAACGGGGCTGGCCCGCCGGGCACATGCTGCGCGAGGTGGCGCTAGCCGAGGCGTTCGGCGTGTCGCGCTCGCCCGTGCGCGCGGCGCTTGAGCTCCTCGCGCGATCAAAGACGGTGACGAAGCATCCGAACCGCGGATTCGCATTGAACGCGGCCGGCGAGGCTCTCCTCTCGACCAGGCGCGCGCTGCAGCGCCGGTCGAGCAATGTCTCCTACATGCAGATCGCCGCCGACCGTCTCGCGGGACGGCTGCCCGAGCAGGTGACGGAGACCCTGCTGCAGCAGCGATATCGGTTGGGCCGGTCCGAGCTCGGCAAGCTCCTCACGCGCATGGCGCAGGAAGGCTGGATCGAACGCAGCGCCGGCTATGGATGGACCTTCCTGCCGACGCTGACGTCGCCGGAGTCCCATGACCTTTCATACCGCTTCCGCATGGCGATCGAGCCGGCCGCCCTGCTGCAGCCGACTTTCCGCATCGACCGCGCCGCATTCGCGCGGTGCCGCGATCAGCAGACCGCGCTTGTCGAGGGCCGCATCCGCGAGATCACGTCTGCCGAGTTGTTCGAGGCGGGTTCGAGCTTCCACGAAATGCTCGTGCAGTGCGCGAACAATGCATTCTTCACCGACGCGCTGAAGCGCGTGAACCGGCTGCGGCGGCTGATCGAGTATCGCGCGATGCTCGTTACCGCGCATTTCGTGCATCAGGCGCGCGAGCATCTCGAGATCATGACCCTGATCGAGGGCGGCGATCGCGCCGCGGCCGCGGCGCTGCTTGGTCGTCACCTCGACATCGTACGCGCGGTGAAGCTGCGCATACTCGAGGAGGACGAGCCCACTCGCCGCGGCAAGTCGGGCGCCGAGGCGCGCGACCGCGTCGCGCACATCCATTTCTGAGGTCATGGGCGTCGCAGTCGACTGCGTCCTGCGCATCCGCACCGGCGGGGGCCCCAAGGGCGAATGCCCGGTCTGGTCCCCGGAAGAGGAGGTTCTCTACTGGGTCGACATCGACGGCGGCACGCTGCACCGCTTTGAACCGACGACCGGACGCGACAGCGTGTGCGAACTCGGCGAGCCGGCAGGCTGCGTCGGCCTCGCCGCCGCTGGCGGGTTCATATTGGGCCTGCGCAGCGGAATCTGTCGTTTGAACCATTTCGCGGGGGGAAAGCCGCGCCTCGTCGCTGCGCCAGAGGCTGATCGCCTCGGCAACCGCTGCAACGATGGCCGATGCGATCCTTGGGGACGATTCTGGGTCGGCACGATGCTGGACCCTGCCGTGGCCGACCGCCGAACCGGGGCGCTCTACTGCTTCGACGGACGGGAATGCCGGCGCGTGGTCGATGACATGCACGTCGTGAACGGACTGGCGTTCAGCCCGGATCGTCGCACCATGTACTACTCTGATTCATACACGACGGTCCGCACGATCTGGGC
>DATAAP010000273.1:0-9153 GCA_036260035.1 Alphaproteobacteria bacterium
CCTGGAAGGCCGCACGGCCTTCTTCTGCTACGGCAACGAAGGCGCCAACGAAACCGATGCGGACGGGCACCCGAAGGTACTGCAGCACAAGCATTGGTACGTTCCGGAGCGCCACGAGCAAGCGGGCGAGCGCGAAGCGTATGGCGCGCTGGTGCGGCAATGCTGCTACAGCGGCGTCGAGGTGCCGGACGACCTTTGGCGGTATGTCTCGTTCGGCATCGCCCGCCCCCTACGTCGACGACAGGCCGAGGACATGATGCGCGAGCGCGACGGCATGGCCGCGTTCGATGGCTGGATCGCCGCCTCCGCCAGCTTCGTGCGCGACAAGGGCAAGGTGCCGCCGAACGAGTTTCGCGCCTTCGCGTACCAGCCGCCGAGCCACGTCGCCGCCGATCTCCGGCTGAAATGGCGGGATTGGCGGATGCGTCTGGGAGTGCCGCCGGCGCAGTCATCGCCCGCGCATCAGCAGCGCGCCGGACCGAACGACGATGCGACGCTGCAGCCGATGCGCAGCGAAGGCGAGCGATTGCGGCGCTGACAGGCCACGCTGTCGCAGGATGGCCGTGGGCAACGCGTTCGACGCGCCCGAATCAGAGAGATCAGACGCCAGGCCGGGACGCCACAGCCGCAAAGTAGGCAAGCCCCGCATGGCCCACCGAGACTGCATCAATACTGGTAAAAACTTAGACAAGATTGCGGTTGATGAAAGCTAAAATTGTCGAAGCCTGCCAGCAGCTTGCCGTTAATTCACGTTTAAGTCACCTCGGCTAAGCTCCCACGATCAATTTGGGGGATTTCCGAAATGCGCAAACTCGCGTTGATGCTAGTGCTCGCCCTAGGATTTAACGGCGCCGCACTGGCTGATGAAGATACTCCCGCGACGCTTGAAGGAACGCGCGTCGTCAGCGCCGAAGAGCTGCGTGCGATCCTCAATCAGAAGGGCGTGAAGGTCTACGACCTTCGCAAGAAGGCGTCCTACGTCGAGGGCCACATCCCGGGCGCTATCACCGCCGCGCGCCATTACAACGAGAAGGAAAAGACGCTTGACGTGAGCGTGCTCGACCGTGATCGCGCCACGACCGTCGTGTTTTACAGCCACGGCGTATCGGGTTGGAAAAGCTATTGGGCCGCGAAATCGGCGGTCAGCGCGGGCTATTCGAACGTGCTGTGGCTGCGCGGTGGCTACGCCGAGTGGGAAGACAAGAACCTTCCGGTCGCGCGCTGACGGTCTCTTCTCGAGGGCGATCCGGTGGCTTCCCCGCGCGCGTTTGGTTGGATGGGGCGCATCCGCACCCAGGCGCAGATCGCCCTCTTCGTCTTTCTGATCGCGCTAGTGGCGCAGTACGCGGGGCTGACTTACGCGCTTCACCGCAACCATGCGCTGATGCGCGACATGGTGGAGCAGAACCAGATCGCGACCAAGGCCGTCGACGAGCTGTCGGAGGACTTGGCGGTGCTGAGCTACAAAATCCTCGGCGTCGTCGGCGGCATCTACGCAGCCCCAAACATCGCGCACGAGCTCCGCAAACTGGGCGTGAGCATCGTCGCAAGTTTCGAAGAAGTGCGCCGGCGCCTTGGGGAGTACTCGGACTTCGAATCGACGGAACGCGCAGAGACGGCAATCCGCGAGCTGCCCGAGTTTCTCGAGAAGACCAGGCAGATCTTCCTCGAGACCGGAACCTCGCCGACAGAGAAGGAGCGCGAGCGTCTCGAGCTCCACCACGACGATTGGCTCGAGATCAGGCCGGCCTTGTCGATCTTCACCGAAGCCGTCCGCGAGCGCGTGCGCGAGAAGGCGCAGGCGAGCTACGCCGAGCTGAAGCGCCTCGAGCGCATCCTCTCGACCATGGCCGACGCCGCGCTGGTCGGCGGGCTGCTCAGCCTCGGACTGACATGGTACCTTCTGCTCTTCCTGATCGCGAAGCCAGTGACGCAGCTCGTCATCTCGATGCGCCGGATCGCCACCGGCGATATCTCGGTTGGCGTGCCAAGCCTCGACCATAGCACCGAGCTGGGCGACATGGCGCGGGCGGTGCAGGTCTTCAAGGAGAAGTCGATCGAGAACCAGCGCCTGCACGAGCAGGAGGCGCGGCGGAGCGCCGAGCTTGCGCGCGCGCGAGACGAGGCGCAGGCGGCGAACCGCACGAAGAGCGAGTTCCTCGCCAACATGAGCCACGAGCTACGCACGCCGCTCAACGCAATCATCGGCTTCTCCGAGGTCATGAAGGCGCAGATCTACGGTCCGATCGGCGACGCGCGATATGCCGATTACATCGGCGACATCCACAACAGCGGCCAGCATCTGCTCGAGATCATCAACGACATTCTCGACATCGCAAAGGTCGAGGCGGGGAAGCTCGAGCTGCGGCTGGATCGCGTCGATGTCCGCCAGCTTTTCTCGGCCTGCGAGCGGCTGATGCAGACCAAGGCGGCGTCGGCGGGTGTAACGCTCATCGTGAAGCCGGTCGACTCCGTGCCCGAGGTCGTCGCCGACGAGATCCGCCTGCGCCAGATCCTGCTGAACCTGCTTTCCAATTCGGTCAAGTTCACGCCGCGCGGCGGCTACGTCACGCTGCTCGCCGAGCGCGGCCCCGACGGCACGCGCGATTTCAAGGTGATCGACAGCGGCATCGGCATGACCGATGAGGAGCTCGCCGTCGCCATGGAGCCGTTCCGGCAGATCGACAGCACGCTGTCGCGCAAATACGAGGGCACCGGGCTGGGTCTACCGTTGACCAAGGCGCTGATCGAGCTGCACGGCGGCACTTTCATTCTCACGAGCAAGCCCGGCGTCGGGACCACCGCGACGGTCCGTCTGCCCGATCCTGCCCAGTACGCTGCACCCGCGATCGAGTCGGTCGCGGAGCAGCGCATGGAACTGCCGCGCCGTCTGACGGGGACCGACAATGCCTGACGATACAGCCTTGCGCCTTGCGGCGCCCCGCACGAAGGGACCAATGCGGCCGCGCACCGACGCTGCCACAGTCGTCATCCACTGGACGGTCGCCGCGCTCTTCCTGATCAGTGTCATAACCGGCTTCCGCATCGCCGCGGACGCCGAGGATGCCATCTGGTCCCGCATTCTTGCTGCGGTCTCGCTCCAGGGCGAAGTGGTCATCTGGCACGTTTGGGCATCGTGGGCGATGGTCGCCGCCGCCGCGGCCTATATCGTCTTCCTGTTCGTCTCGCGGCTCGTGCCGCGCGTCTCGGTGGATGCCAGCCGCGTGCGCGCGGTTTCTTCGCATCACCGTCAGACGCGTTGGCTGTCGATCAATGTTCTGATCTATTGGCTCGCCTTCATCGGGCTGATCGTCGCGATCGCCTCCGGTACCGTGCTGTACTTCTCGCCGGAATGGGCGTCGCTGCATGCCTCACCGTCCTGGGTCACCCATCACACGGTGGCCGCAATCCATCGCGTGGCCGCGTGGTCGCTTGTCCTCTATGTCTTCCTGCATGTCGGCGCGCAATGGGCCGCCGGCGGCCTCCAGGCGCTGCTCAAGATCATGCGTCCGCGCTTGGCTTATGGCAGGGCCGCGGCGGTTGCCGCGGCCACGACCATCGGCGTGCTCGCCGGCGCGTACTTCGCAGATACTGCGACGGTACGCACCCTGGCGGTCGCCCAAGTGTTCGTGCCGCCGCGAATCGATGGTGAGACCGGCGATGCGGCATGGCGACAGGCACGACCGGTCACCGTCCTGACTCGCAACGGCGCGAATCTGCCGGGCGGCGAGGCGCCGGTGACGCTCCGCGCCGTGCATGACGGCACATACGCCTATTTCCTGTTCGAGTGGCCCGATCCGACGCGCAGCCAGAAGCACCTTCCTCTGCGCAAGACCGCGGGTGGATGGGAGGTGGTGGAGCGCGACTATGCGCGCCAGGACGAGGACCACTACTACGAGGATAAGTTCGGCGTGATGCTGTCGCGCAGCTCGCGCCTGGCGGCGCTGTTGACGTCGCATCTCGGACCGCAACCGGCCGCCGGTAAGCCTGGCCCGGCCGGCGGGCGCGGCCTGCACTACACGACCGACCGTTCGATCGTCGACGTCTGGCACTGGAAGTCGGTCCGCACGGGCCCGATGGGGCAGATCGATGACAACTACTTCGGACCGCTGATGGATCCACCAGCCGATCCTGCTGTCCGCTACACAGGTGGCTACACGCAGGACCCGAAGATCGCCGGCAACTTCATCCAGAACTGGAAAATGCTGTCGGGTGGCAGGATCCAGCCACTCTGGCTGCCGCGCGACCTCGATGTCCTACGGCAGCAGCTCGGCGAGGTGAATCTTGATCCTGGCGCAAGCGATTCTGGCGAATGGTGGCTGCCCAAAGAGCTCGTGCTGCCGTACTCGGCCGATCTCGATGCGCGGTTTCCTGTCGGAACCGTTATACCGAGCGTCGTGATCGAGGCGCCATTCGAAGGCGACCGCGGCGATGTGCGCGCGGTCGGCAGGTGGTCGAAAGGCTGGTGGCGGCTCGAAGTCAGCCGCAAGCTGGACACCGGATCGAAGTACGACATAGCGATCGCAAGTGGGGTCTATATGTGGGTCGCGGTGTTCGATCATACGCAGACGCGCCACAGCCAGCACTTGCACCCGGTGCAGCTAGAGCTGCGCTAGCCATGCCGAAGATCACCATCCGTCAATGGCCGCTGGCGCTGGAATCGGACCGCAGGACGATTCTCGAGGCCGCGCTGGCCGCTGGCGTGCCATACCCGCATGGCTGCCGGACCGGTGAATGCGGCTCGTGCAAGAGCACGCTTGTGTCCGGACTCGTTGACATGGGGCCTTACGACCCCGCCGTGCTTTGCGATGATGAGCGCGCCGCCGGCCTCGTCCTGGCCTGTGCCGCCCGTCCGAAGGGCGACGTTCACGTCGCGTGGCTGGGCGAGGAGGCGGCGGTCAACCTTCCGGTACAGCGCCTGCGCGGCCAGGTGACGAATATCGAGCGGGTCACGCCGCATATTACACGAATCTATGTATGGCCGGAGTACCGGCTGAAATTCGCCGCCGGTCAGTTCGCCAAGCTGCGCTTCGGCGATCTTCCCGCACGATGCTATTCAATGGCCAACCGGCCGGACGAGGAAGCGCTGGAGTTCCACATCCGGCTGTTGCCCGGCGGCAAGGTCAGCGAGCACGTCCGCACAGAGCTCAAGGTCGGCGACACGATCCGCATCGAAGGCCCGTTCGGCCGCGCGTATCTGCTACCGCAGCAGACCGAACCGATCGTGGCACTTGCCGGCGGCTCGGGCCTGGCGCCCGTCAAGTCGATCGTCCGGACAGCGCTGCACGCCAGAATGGATTGCGACATCCATCTCTTCTTCGGCGTGCGAGATGAAGAGAACATCTACTGCGAAGCCGAGCTCGCCGGGCTAGCCGCGCAGCACCCGAACCTGCACCTTCACATCCTGGTGTCGAACACAGAACCAGGCAGTCTGCGGCGGCGCGGCAATCTGCCGGACGTGCTGCACACGGACATACCCGCCGGCAGCAATGTACGTCTCTATGTGGCTGGGCCGCCGGGCATGGTGGATTCCGTCGTCGCTGCGGCCCATGAGTGCGGCTTCACGCCGGATCGCATCCACGCCGATCCCTTCCACCATTCGGGCGAATCCTCGCCGCCGCCGCGCTTGGGCGCTAGACAATTGTTTCACGGCCTGAAGTCGATGTTCGGCGGCGCGTTCCTCGCCCGCGGCGCGAAGTGAGCGGCCGGCGTATTTGCACTGCCTCGCGCAGGAAGGCGGAGTGATCCCTGCTGGCTTGATCCTGCTGATCGGCTCGTGACGCCCGCCCGTCGCGGTCGAGCCAATGGAACCGGCGGCACCCGTTCAGGGCTGGGCCTGCTTGCCACGGGTGGCAGCCTCATCGGTACGGCGATATTCAAGATCGGGCTGCTGCTCGCGCCGTTCCGCCGCGCGCGCTAAAGCGCCGCGATCGCGACGATCTCGATCAAGTCATCGCCTTCCAGCGCTGCGCCGATGCACGCGCGCTGCGGCGGATTCGCCGGGTCGACCCACGCTATCCACACCTCGTTCATCTCCGGCTTGCGGGCCATGTCGGCGATGTACACCGTCGCCGACAGCAGCTTCGACTTGTCGGTGCCGGCCTCCGCGAGGTGGGCATCGAGCACCGCCAGAGCGCTGGCTGCTTGCGCGCGCATCGACGCGGATTTCTCGCGCGCAGTGGCAACGGTGAAGACGAGGCCACCGTGGACGACGACGCGGCTGCGCCCTGGCGCGCTTCCCGGCAGGCGGTGGATCATGATGGCCGTCCTTCAGCGAGGCGGATGATCCGATATGAATCGCATGCGCTGTCCACCCATGTCTACCGCGCCAGCCGGTGCTGCGCGCCTAGCGGCGGCGCCAGGCGGTCTGCTGCGGATAATTGCGGGCGAGGAACTGGAAGGTTGCGCGAATCGTCTCCTCGGTCGGCCTGCAGCGCTCGATCGCAATGTTTTGCCAGCTGAACAGGATCGGCTCCCACATCATGTACAGCTCGAACAGGTCGTCGCGGGTGCGCCGCAGCGCTGCAACCTTCTCGTCATAGCGCTGGCAGATGGCGATGATGTCCGACGTGTCGTTGTCGATTGCCGTGAACTTGATGTCGAAGCTCGCGATCGGCCCATGCAGCAGCGCTGCGACGCGCATCAGGTTCTCGCCGACGAAGCGGTCGCCCTTGTAGATCGCCAGCAGCTTGGCGACCTTCTGCTCGATCGTGCGCGCGCCGTCGAAGCGCTCGCGGATGGCTTCGATATAGGAAAGCTCCCGGCCGAAGGAGGCTATGCGGTCGAGGACCGTCGGCTTTTCGTGATCCTCGAAGCCGAGCTTCCGTGCGACCGCGTCGACCGCCTCCTTGACCTTGGCCTGCACGGCCGGATTCTTCGCGAGCGCACTGATTTGATCGCGCTTGATGTACACGCGGTTCCCGCTCGACCAGGCAGCCAGCTGCAGCATCATGCGGTCGTGGGCGACGATGCGGTGGCATTCGTCCGCCGCCCACGACGCGGTGCCATCCAATACCTCGCGCGGGATGCTGTCATTGGGCCTGATCTCGCGCACGAAGCGCAGGCTGCGCTCCACCACACCGAGCATGGTGTCGTCGGCGCTCTGCGGGCCGATCGAGAAGCCGCGGCGCAGGCTCCTGGTCTCGATCTGCGCGCGCAGATCACCATAGCTGATGTGCAGCGCCGGCTTGCGGTCTGTCGTCAGGGCGAAATAGATGCCCGGGACGTCGAACACCTTGTGCTCGAACACGAAGGTCGTGCTGCGCGCGTCGTCCCGACCGGGCGGCACGGCGGCTTCTTCTGCCGGCTCGCTGAAGGCGGCATTCGCAGTCATGACCGTGGATCGTGCCAGCGGGCGCTTAACCCGGCGTTTACGAAGATTTCCATTTGGTGGAAATGCGATTCAAATTGCGATTTGCCGCGAAAGTAGCGAGGTAGTTTGGGCAAATGCCAGCAATCGGCCGGACGCGTCGTCAGCTCTTCCACGTGCTCGACTGCGGATAGTTGCGCGCGAGGAACTGGAACAGCAGGCGGATCGATTCCTCAGTCTGCTTGCCCTTGATCACCTGCTGGTCCTGCCAGAGCGTCAGGATCGGCTCCCACATCAAGTAGAGCTCGAACAGATCGTCGCGCATCACGCGCAGTTCCGCCACGCGCTCGTCGTAGCTCCGGCAGATGCCGATGATGTCGGCGACCATCGCATCGGCCGAGGCGAACATCGTCTCGAAGGCGGCGAGGGGCGCCACCATCAGGGCCGCCACACGCGTCAGATTCTCGCTGACGAACCGGTCTGTCTTGTACAGCGCCAGCAGCTTCGCGACCTTCTGGCCGATGCCCCGCGCGCCATCGAAGCGCGCGCGTATCGCCTCGACATAGGAGAACTCGCGGGCGAACGCCTCGATGCGGTCGACGATCACGTGCTTCTGGTCGGGTTGCAGCCCCACCGTATGCACGATCTGCGCGACCGCCGCCTGCACGCGCGCGACGACGCCCGGATCGGCGGCCGTCGCCCGGATCTGCTCCCGCGCGAGATTGACCGTGGCCTTACCGGTCATCCACGACGCGAGCTGCAGCGTCAGGCGGCTATGCGCGGTGAGATGGTGGCTTTCGTCGATCGCCCAGGAAGCCGTGCCGTCGAGCACCTCGCGCGGGATGCTGTCGTTGGGACGGATCTTGCGCACAAAGCGCAGGCTGTCCCCGACCACGCCCAGCATGTAATCGTCGGCGCTGTGCTGCGGGATGCCGAAGCCGCTGCGCACCGCCCGCAGCTCGATCGCCGCGCGCAGGTCGCCGTAGTCGATGTGCAGCGCGGGCTTGCGGTCCTCCGTCAGCGCGAAGAACACGTTCGGCACGCTGAACACTTTATGCTCGAAGATGAAATGCGTGCTGCGCGCCTCTTTAGCCGCAGGGCCCGCATTCGCCATTCCGGCCGGCAGTCGTAGGGCCGCGCTCGATTTCATATCAAGATCCAGTGCAGGCGATCTAAGAAGAAGAAAGGATTTTAAGAGAAGTTTTATTACCTAACGACACACTAATATTATCAGAGAGCGAAAGAAATCCAAGAAAAACACGAAGATCGCGTTAACCAGAACTTCACGCGTCTGGCCGAAGTTTTCAGCTGCGGATCCGGCTCTCGCGTATCGTGGCATCGCTGCGCTTTGTCACGGCAGGTTCGAGCGTCGCGCCGAGCCCGGGTGCCGTCGGCGCCTGCACCATGCCCTTGTGAATGACCGGCAGGTCGGTAACCAGCTCGCGATACCAGGTCGCGAGTGTCGCGCGCACGACCTCTTGGAAGATCGCCGTCGGCGCGTGCATCGCGAGGTGCAGCCCGGCCCACAACGCGACCGGCCCTGTGCAGTCATGCGGCGCCAGCGGCTTGGCGTGCGCTTCCGCGAGTGCCGCGATCTTGCGGCCCTCGGTCAGGCCGCCGCACCAGGCGAGGTCGATCATCACGAAATCGAGCGCGTCTGCCGCGAGCAGATCGCGGAAGGGCACCGTGCCGGCGAGCGTCTCGCTGCCGCAGATCGGCGTGCGTGTCTGGCGGCGCAGATCTGCGAGCGCGCGCGCATCGTCCATCTTGCACAGCGGATCCTCAGCCCAGAACACATTGTATTCCTCGAGCGCGCGGCAGATCTGCGTGGCCGCACGCGCGCC
>DATAAP010000274.1:0-6605 GCA_036260035.1 Alphaproteobacteria bacterium
GCCGATGGCCAGCACCAGACCGAACAGCGTGAGCACGTTGAGGCTGAAGCCGAACGCGGCGAGCACTGCGAAGGTGCCGATCAGCGATACGGGGATGGCCAGGATCGGGATCAGCGAGGCGCGCCAGGACTGCAGGAAGACGACGACCACCAGCGCTACGAGGAGCACCGCCTCGAACAAGGTCCGGTAGACCGCATCGAGCGACTCGGCGATGAACTCGGTCGGGTTGTAGACGATCTGGTAGTCGAGGCCACGCGGGAAGTCGCGCTTGAGCTCCTCCATCTTGGAGATGATGGCGGATGCCGCGTCGAGCGCATTCGTGCCGGGCCGCTGGAAGATCGCCAGCGCCACCGCCGGCTTACCGTTCAGGTAGCTGTTGGTGACGTATTCGCGGGCGCCCATCTCCACGCGCGCGACGTCCTGCACGCGGATGAGACGGCCGTCTTCGGTTGCCCGCACGATCACATTTCGGAACTGCCGCACGTCCTCGAAGCGGCCTTGTGTCGTGACGATGAGCTGGAAGGCGCTGTCCGTCGGTGCGGGCTGCTGCCCCAGTGCGCCGCCGGACACCTGCACGTTCTGCTCCTGCAGCGCGCGCACGACGTCACCGCCGGTGAGTCCATAGGATGAAAGCTTTTCCGGGTCGAGCCAGACTCGCAGCGAGTATTCGCGGCCGCCGAAGATCTGGATGTCGCCGACGCCGTCCAGACGGAGGAGCTGGTCGCGCACGCGTAGCTGCGAATAGTTGGAGATGTAGAGCTGGTCGTAGGATTCGTCCGGCGACAGCATGTGCACGACCAGCATCAGGTCGGGCGAACTCTTACGCGTGGTTACGCCCAGCCGTCGCACGTCCTCCGGAAGCCGCGGCAAGGCGATGGAAACGCGGTTCTGGACAAGCACTTGCGCCGTGTCGAGGTCGGTGCCTGGCTTAAAGGTCACGGTCAGCGACATCGACCCGTCGCTGGTGGCGTAAGAGGACATGTAGAGCATGTTCTCCACGCCATTGATCTCCTGCTCTAGCGGCGTGGCCACCGTCGCTGCGACGGTCTGCGCGTCGGCGCCCGGATAGCTGGCGCGGACGACGATGGTGGGCGGGGCGATCTCGGGATACTCGGCGAGCGGCAATGCGCGATAGGCGATCAGCCCGACGATCACAAGGATGATCGACAGCACCGACGCGAAGATCGGCCGGTCGACGAAGAAATGCGCGAACCTCATGGCCGGCTCGCTACCGAGGCGTCGCGCACGGGCGGTAATGTCGTCGGCTGCGGCGTGATCTTGCCGAAGCGTGCGCGCTGCATGCCGTTGACGATGATCGTCTCGTCCCCGGTCAGGCCAGTGCGCACGATACGGTAGCCGTCATAGCGCGGCCCGGGCCGCACGACCTTCTGCGACACGGCGCCGTCATCCGCCACGACATAGACGAAGCGGCGGTCCAGGTCGGCGCCGATCGCCTCGTCGGGAACCAGCACGCCGCGGTATCGCCCGCTGCCCGGGATGGCAATGCGGCCGAACATGCCGGGCATCATGAGATGCGATTTGTTCTCCAGAACCGCGCGGACGCGCATGGTGCCGGTGGATTGATCTAGCCTGTTGTCGGTGAAATCGAGCTTGCCCTCATGCGTCGATTCGCGCTCGTCCGCGAGAGCGACCTTGACCGTGTTGCCATTGTTCTCGCGCTCGCCGTTCTGTGTCCGGCGGACATAGGCAAGGTATGACCGCTCGTCGACGTCGAAATAGAAGTGGATCGGATCCAGAGCCACGATCGTCGTCAGCATCGTCTCATTGGCGCGGATCAGGTTGCCTTCGGGCACGAGCTTGCGGCTGACACGGCCGGAGATCGGCGCCCGGATCTCCGTGAAGCCGAGATCGAGCCGTGCCTGCGTCAGCGCGCCCTGAGCGCCGTTCACCTCGGCCTGCGCGGATAGGAACTGCTGGCGCCGCTCATCGAGCTGCCGCTCCGGCGCATTGCCGCTGCGGGTCAGCCTCTCGACCCGCTCGAGCTCCTGGCGCGCGAATTCGAGGCGTGCCCGCGCCGAGACGAGCGTCGCATCCGCCTGGGCCACGGTGGCCTGGAACGGACGGCGGTCGATCACGAACAGAAGTTCGCCTTCCTTCACGATCGCGCCGTCTGTGAAATGCACCGACTCGAGATAGCCGCCCACGCGCGCGCGCACCTCAACCCAAGCCGCGGCGTCGAAGCGCCCGGTAAACTCGTCGAACTCGATGATCTCCTTGACCACAGGTTTTGCGACAGTCACGGGCGGCGGCGGCGGTGCCGCAGCAGGCTGCGAGCCCGCGTTGTCGCAGCCGACTAGAAGAAGAACCGAGAGGATCGCGCCCAGGCGCTTGTCCATAATTCTCATGGGGTCAATGCCCTTTGAAATTGCAAGCTTCACCGTGGAATGACGCCACGATGTGGGGAGCATCACGCTATGCCGCAAGGCGCTAGCGAAAGAAGTCACAGATGCGCGGGGTGGACCAGCAGAAGTGGCATAGGTTCCGTGGCCGCCGTGCAACACCTGCATGAAATTTCAGCAGCTGCTGGACGCGCCGATGTCCCGGCAGTGACTTTACGTCACCTTGGGGAGCCGGCGCTTGCTTCTTATGGATGATCTAGATCCGCCGGCCCGCGGCTGTCCAATATGGTTCGCGCAGCTTGCGTTTGAATATCTTGCCGGAGTCCTCCCGCGGCAGATCGCTGCGGAATTCAATCCGAGAGGGCAGCTTGTAATTGGCGAGCCGCGGCTGCAGGTGCGCGAGCACGGCATCGGCGGTGAGCCGCACGCCCGGCCGCAGCTCGATCACCGCGGCGATGCGCTCGCCGAATTCCGCGTCGGGAATGCCGAATACGGCGCAGTCATGCACGCCCGGCAAGGTGTGCAGCGCCGCCTCGATCTCGGCCGGGTAGATGTTGACGCCGCCGGAGATGATCATGTCGCGGCTGCGGTCGTTGAGGAAGAGATAGCCGTCCTCGTCGAGGTAGCCGATGTCGCCCAATGTCACGAATCCGTCACGGTCGATGGCGCGGCGGGCGTCGTCGTGATTGTGATAGGTGAAGTCAGAGATGCGCGGCGAGCGCACGTAGATCTCCCCGCATTCGCCCGGCGGAAGCGGCCGGCCCTGCGAATCGAGGATCTTTACCTCGATCCCTTCCATCGGCTTTCCGGTCGTACCGGGGCGCGCCAGCCATTCCTCGCTGGAGCAATGCGTGACGAGGCTGGTCTCGGTGGAGCCGTAATATTCGTGGATAACGGGTCCCCACCAGTCGATCATCGCGCGCTTCACCTCCGGCGGGCAGGGGGCCGCACCGTGGATTACGAACTCGAGCGACGACAGATCGTAGCGCCGCCGCACCGCCTCGGGCAGCTTGAGCAGGCGCACGAACATGATCGGCACGATATGGAAATGCGTGATGCGATACCGCTCGATGAGCTGCAGCAGCTCCTCTGCGTCGAAGCGCGGCTGCAGCACGAGAGTACCGCCGAAATGGATGCAACGGGTGGCGTAGGAATAAGGCGCACTGTGATAGAGCGGTCCGGTCGCGATCGCACGCACGGGGCCGTCGAATCCATAGGTGGTCGCGAAGATGCGCCGTGCGGCCGCGAGTTGCTCCGGCGTCGGCGTGTGACGGCGCACGCCCTTCGGCACGCCGGTCGTGCCTGAGGTATAGATGATTGAGATCGGCAGCGGCCGGCCGGGCGGCCGGAGCGGCGTGGCGGCGCCGACGAGCGCTGTCCAGTCGGCAGCGCCGGGCGGCACGTCGACGGCGTCCTTCGGCACGGCATAGGCACCCGCGATCTCCGGCGGTGTTGCGACCTGCAGGACGGCGACGCCGGGCGGAACGCTGCCAGCAAGCGGCGGCAGCAGGTCTGCGTGAATGACTAACGCTTTCGCGCCCGAATCGCGCAGCACATGTGCCGCTTCCGCCGCCTTGAAATGCCAGTTCATGGGCACTGCATAGGCGCCGAGCATTGCGGTGGCGTAGGCCCCCTCGAATAGCGGGAAGTCGTTGCGCAGGCAGAACGCGACGACGTCGCCCCTGCCCACGCCGTGCTCTGCCAGCACGCGTGCCGCGCGCGCGACGCGCTCGCCGAGCGCTTCGCAGGACAGGCTGCGGGCGCCGGAGATCAGCATACCGCTCATCGGCATAGCCTCGAGCGCGCGTCGTCGTATTCGCGGCGCAGCCGCGCCACGATCTCCGCGACTGGTGGGATGTCGTCGATGAGGCCGAGCCCTTGGCCGGCGCTCCAGATGTCGCGCCATACTTTCGGCCGCTCGCGGTCGCTGGCGAAGCTCATCTTGCTCTTATCGCCGCTTGGCAGATTATCGGGGTCGAGCCCGGCCACGCGCACCGACGGCTTCAGATAGTTTCCATGCACGCCGGAAAAATACGACGTGTAGACGATGTCGGCCGCGGTGCCGTCGACCAGCATCTGCTTGTAGCCGGGCTGCGCATTCGCCTCGGCGCTGGCGATGAAGCGCGTGCCGATATAGGCAAGGTCCGCACCGAGCGCCTGCGCGGCAAGGATCGAGGCGCCGTGCGTGATGGCGCCGGACAGCACGATGGTGCCGCCATAGAACCGCCGCACCTCGTGCACCAGCGCCAGCGGGCTGAGCGTCCCGGCATGGCCGCCCGCACCGGCGCAGACGAGGATCAAGCCGTCGACGCCTTCGTCGAGCGCCTTCTTCGCATGCCGGATGTTCGTCACGTCGTGCAGCACGATCCCGCCATAGGCATGTACGCGGTCGACGACGTCGCGTGGCGCGCGCAGGCTGGTGATGATGATCGGCACCTCGTGTTTGGCGCAGACATCAACATCGTGCAGCAGCCGGTCGTTCGAGCTGTGCACGATCTGATTGACCGCGAAGGGCGCCACCTTTCGGTCCGGATTTGATCTCCGGAATTCGGCCAGCTCGCGCTTGATGCGGGTCAGCCATTCGTCCAGCATGGGAGCCGGCCGCGCGTTCAGCGCGGGGAACGAGCCGACGATGCCGGCCTTGCACTGCGCCAGCACCAGCTCCGGCCCGGAAACGATGAACATCGGCGCGCCGATCACGGGCAGGGCCAGGCTGTCCTTCAGCAGTGTCGGCAACGTCATGCGGGCAGAAGAATCCTTGCTCTAGGAAGCGCAGCGGAGCGCGCCCAAGATAGGGCCGCGCGCTCGGCCGTCAAGTTTCGGCGCCATTTCGCACAGCGGGCTGCCGCGGCTACCTCATGCGCGTCGCGGACTCCCCTGAATGACAGGTGCCCCGTTACGCCAACGCGCGGTTCTATAGCGCAGGATCGGCAATCCAGGGGCAAGCGCGACCGATGGAGCTCGACGCACTTTTCCTGTCACGCCTGCAATTCGCGTGGGTGATTGCCTGGCACATCCTACTGCCGGCCTTCACGGTCGGGCTCGCGTCGTATATCGCGGTACTCGAAGGCCTGCATTTGGCTACGGGGCGAGCCGTGTTCGTGCGGGTCTCGCAGTTCTGGATCCGCATCTTCGCGGTGTCGTTCGGCCTCGGCGTGGTGAGCGGCGTCGTCATGCCGTTCCAGTTCGGCACCAACTGGAGCCGCTTCTCAGACGCGACGGCCGATGTCATCTCACCCCTGCTTGCCTACGAAGGCCTCACCGCATTCTTTCTCGAGGCGGCATTCCTCGGCGTGCTGCTGTTCGGCCGCAAACGCGTGCCGCCCGCCATCCACTTCTTCGCGGCGCTGATGGTGGCGCTGGGGACGCTTTTCTCCAGCTTCTGGATCCTCGCGGTGAACAGCTGGATGCAGACGCCGGCGGGTTACGAGATCGTGAACGGGCGCTTTTTTCCGCGCGACTGGGTCGAGATCATCTTCACCCCGTCCTTCCCGTATCGCCTGATGCACACCGTCACGGCCTTCTACGTGACCACCGGCTTCGTCGTGCTCGGAGTTGGCGCCTACACGATGCGCCGCGGCCGAGTGGAGGAGGGACGCGTGATGTTCACGATGGCTGCGCTGCTGCTGACGTTCCTCGTGCCGGCGCAGATCGTCATAGGCGACTTTCACGGCCTGAACACGCTTCAGCATCAGCCGGCGAAGATCGCCGCCATCGAAGCACTGTGGGAAACACAGGCGCGCGCGCCGTTCACCGTCTTTGCGATTCCCGACGAGGCCGCCGAAACCAATCGCGCCGCAATTGAAATCCCGGTGGTCGGCAGCCTTATCCTGACCCACAAGCTCGATGGCGTGGTGCGCGGTCTTAAGGAGTGGCCGAGGGAAGACCGGCCGCCGGTCACGATCGTCTTTTTCGCGTTCCGCATCATGGTTGGCATCGGCTTTGCCATGCTGGCCATTGTTGTCGTCGGATGGATCCTTCACTTCCGCCGGCGGCTCTTCACCAGCGCCTGGTTTCTGCGCCTATGCCAGGTCACGATGCCGCTCGGCTTTATCGCCATTCTCGCCGGCTGGGTCACGACGGAGGTGGGGCGTCAGCCCTGGACGGTGTACGGGCTCATGCGGACTGCCCAATCGGTGACGCCTTCGCTCACCGGATTCGACGTCGCCCTCTCGCTGCTCCTCTATGTCGTCGTCTATCTGCTCGTGTATCCGGTTGCACTGATGTTCATTGTGCGACTCGTGC
>DATAAP010000275.1:0-5373 GCA_036260035.1 Alphaproteobacteria bacterium
GTTTGATCTGCCGCCAGCGTGGCACCGCCGGGCCGAGCACCAGCGCGCCGTTGCAGCCTTGGTCGGCGATCAGACTCGGCACGCCGACCTTGAGCCAATCGGTAAAGCGCGAGTCGACGATCTCGATGGCCGGATGCAGACTGCCGACGGCGTCGGTCACTTCACGCAGCGTGTAGGCGCGCCGGCGCGGCGGCAGGGCCTTCTTGAGGCGAAAGGCGAACTCGCCCTCGAGGCCGCGCATCGGGTAGGCCGAGCCTGGCAAAGTCACGCCGCTTTCGAAAATCCGCGGCGCAAAGATACGTCCAGCGAAGGGCCCGCGCGATTTCAGGATCTTGCGCGCCGCGGCACTGGTGCAGCCGATTTTCCAGCCACCGACCGGAACGCCCAATTCCTCGGCAAGCAGGTCCTGGATGCGATACGCCTCGGCGCTGGTGCGCGGTCGACAATACACCGGCAGTTCCGGCAGCAGGTTTCCAATCTGCCAGGCGTCCGCAAGCCGCAGGACAGCCTCGCTCATGTGCTCACGCTTCATGGCGTGAGCTTATAGGCGGCCATCGCAGCAAATGCCAAGCCGAACTCAGCCTGGCACTTTCTCTGCCTGCTCCTGCTTCCGGCCAACGACGCGCTCGGCAAGCTTGCCGGTCAGCTCGGCGAGATGGTCGAACTTCCACTCGAACGTGCCGACGCCCATCGTCGCCGAGCGCAGCTCGACGATCAGATTGTGCATCTCCGATTGCGGCAAATACGCAGAGACTTCGTCCCAGCCGTCCCAGTTCGGCCGTGCGTCGTAGCCGAGGATCTGCCCGCGGCGCGACGAGATCAGCCGCTGCACTTTCGACGTGAACTCATTCGGCACCGCGATCGACACCTTGCAGATCGGCTCCAGCAGCACCGGATCGCATTTCGGCATCGCCTCGCGCATCGCCAGCGCGCCGGCCGTCTTGAACGCCTGGTCGGAGCTGTCGACGTCGTGGTACTGGCCGTCATACAGCGTGACATGCACGTCGACGACCGAGAAGCCGAGCGGGCCGCGCGCGAGATATTCGCGTATCCCGTCCTCCACCGCGGGGATGAAGTTACGCGGGATCGCGCCGCCGACGATCTTGTCCTCGAAGCCGAAGCCCTCGCCGCGGCGGAGCGGACGGATCTCGACCTTCACGTCGGCGAACTGGCCATGGCCCCCCGACTGGCGCTTATGCCGCGCATGCTGCTGGATGCCGCGGCGGATCGACTCCTTGTAGGGCACCTGCGGCGGCTTGGCGCTGACAACGAGATTGTACTGCGTGCGCAGCCGCTCGAGGGCGACGGCGAGATGGATCTCGCCCTGCCCCCACAGCACATGCTCGTTGGTGTCGGCGTTCTGCTCGACCGACAGGGAGGAATCCTCCTCGATCAGGCGATGTAGCGCACCCGAGAGCTTTACCTCGTCCGCGCGCTTCTCGGCGACAATTGCCAGAGCGAAGCACGGCGACGGTGGCGACGGCCAGCGCGCCAGACCGTCGGGGATTTTCCCGGACGGCGTCACGGTCGCACCGGTGTGCAGCCCTTCCAGGCGGCCCATCGCTACCGTTTCGCCAGACTCCGCTTTGGCAATCTTGCTGGCATTCGCGCCAAGCGGCCGCCCGAGGCCGGCGAGCCGCGCGGTCGTGGCGCCGTCGCCTAGCGTCGCGCCGTCGGCAATCGGCCCCCGCCAGACGCGCGCATAGGAGAGCTTGCCGGTATGCGATGCGTATTGAGTCTTGAAGATCTGCGCGATCGGCTCGCCGTCGGCAGGAATGCCGAGGCGCTGCATCGTAGTGGACGCGTCCGGCACCTCATGCCGCAGCGCCTTGAGCAGGCGGCGCACGCCATGATCGCGGTCCGCGCAGCCCATCAGCACCGGCACGATGCGGTCGCTGCGCATGTTGCGCGTGAGATGCGCGTAGATGTCCTCTTTCGACGGGGTCGTGTCCTCGATGAGCTGCTCGAGCAGCTTGTCGTCGAAATCGGCGAGCGTCTCTAGCAGGCTCTGGCGCGCCTCCTTCTCGCGCTCGGCGACATCCTTCGGAATGGGGATCAGGTCGGAGGGCTGGCCCGGCTTGTAATGGTAGGCGCGCTCGCTGACGAGATCGACATAGCCGGCGATCTTGTCGCCTTCGCGGATCGGCACTTGGCGTAGCACGAGCGGCCGCGCCGAGTATGCCTGCAGTGCAGCCAGCACATCCCGCACGCGCTGCGACGACTGGTCGATCTTGTTGATGAAGACGAGATGCGGGATCTGGTTATCGTCGAGGAATTTCAGCAGCGGCGCCAGCATCAGCGCCCGCTCTAACACCGGCTCGCAGACCACGACCGCGGCGTCGACGACCATCAGCGCCGTGTACGCCTCATGAGCGAACTCGATGGATCCCGGACAGTCGATGAACGTCCAGCTCTCGTCCATGAACTTGGTACAGGCGATGGTGGGCTCGACGGTCATCTGCCGCGCGCGCGCGGGCGGCGAAGCGTCGCCGACCGTGGTGCCATCCTTCACCGTCCCCTTGCGCGGGATCGCGCCGGTGACGGCGAGCAGACTTTCAAGCAATGTGGTCTTGCCGCTGAGATACGGGCCGACGAGTGCGGCGCAACGCGGGCCCGATGGTAGCTTTTGGGGCATGAACCCTCCCGATTCGGCGCGCGGATACCGGATTTTCTCTTTGTAGTGTTCCTGCGCAGCCCCGGCTTTGGCAAGCGCTTTCGCCGTGACGCAGGCTTGACAGGCCGCTGCAAGCCCGCGGGATGAATTACGATGAACAGTTAAGGTGTTGAACCTCTGAAATATTCTCGGTGCTGTTTCATATGTTCCGAGCGCTCGCGTTACTTCGGCCGCTCGGCTTTTCTGCGCACCGAGTACCGCAAAAGGAAAGCGCCTGCCGCGCAGCTTCGCCAGCCGCGGAACAGGCGCATTGAGCCGAAAGAATTCCAGCACAATCTCCTCGGCGACCTCTAGGCCGCGCGGGCGATGCCTTCAGTCAGACGGATCACGAGATGATCGACTGCCGCTTCAGCGCGCCGAAGCGACTCGTCGAACCGCTCGTCGCGGAACTCGTCATATTCGACCGCGATCGACGTGACGTCGCTCAGCCCGATGAAGCCAAGCACCTCGCGAAGGTATGGCTCGACGTGATTGACATGCGCGATCCGCTGTCCCGCATCATACCCGTAGTCACCGCGCGCACTCAGGATGATCACCGGCTTCGGCCGCAGGATCGGCCAGTACGGATTCTCGACGCGCGTGCGATCAAACCCGAAAGTGCGGCCGACGCGCACGATGTTGTCGATATAGGCTTTCAACGGCGCCGGGACGCCAAAGTTATACATCGGCACGCCGGCCACGACGATGTCGGCCCGCTCCAACTCATCGATCAGACGGTCGCTGACAGCCAGAGCGGCGGTCATCTCGGCGGTGCGCTGCTCCGGTTTGGCGAACGCCGCGGCAACCCAAGCCTCCGTAACCGGCGGCGGCGGGTCCGCACCCACGTCGCGCACGATCACCTCGTCGACGGGCCGGCGCGTGCGCCAGTTATCGACAAACCGCTTCGATAGATGTCGGGTGTGAGAGCGCGTCCGCCGAGCGCTCGCGTCGATGTGCAAGAGAGTCATCATGCCTGATCTCCATTCGAGATGACCTACGAACGAGGCCAATCGCTCGTCATGGAGATGCCCCTGATCTCTTGCTTTGACAAAAGCGAATTGCTCAGCATATGGCTGAATTTGATTCAGCCACGAGGAAGTAATGCGTCGTCTGCCCCCGCTGGCATCCTTGCGCGCGTTCGAAGCGGCGGCGCGGCATCTCAGCTTCAAGCGGGCGGCGTCGGAGCTGCTCGTCACGCCGACGGCGATCAGCCATCAGGTCAAACTGCTCGAGGAGACGATCCGCAGGCCCCTCTTCGAGCGACGCCCCCGCCAGATCGTCATGACGGATGCGGCGCGCGTGCTCTATCCGGTGCTGCGCGACGGCTTCGATGCCTTTGCGCGTGCGCTGAACGAGCTGGCCAAACGGCCGCCCCGCGAAGTTGTGACGATCTCGGCGACCCGCGCGTTCACCGCGAAATGGCTGGTGCCGCGCGTGGCGGCGTTCCAGAAGCGGCAGCCCGACATCGACCTGCGGCTCCTCGCCGCCGACGAGGTCGTCGACCTTCGCGCCGGCGCGGCCGATATCGCGATCCGCTACGGACGCCAGCGGCTCGCCGGCCTGCACGCCGAGCCGCTCATGGTCGAGCGCTATGCACCAGTCGCACATCCCAGCCTCGGGCTGCGCCGGCGCGCCGATCTCGCGCGGTTTCGCCTGATCCATTTCGAATGGCACAGGGCGGCGCCTGACAATCCCACCTGGCAGCGCTGGTTGAAGACGGCCGGACTGCGCAGCAGCGACCATGCCGGCTTGCACTTCACCGACGAGAGCAACGCTGTCCAGGCCACTGTGGCGGGCCACGGCGTCGGCCTACTGAGTCTTACTCTGGTCGCAGACGATATCGCCAGCGGCGCACTCGTCAGCCCGTTCGGACCGCGAATTCCGGGCAAGCCCTGCTATCTGGTGCACTCGAGCGAACGCGCGATGAGTACGGCCGTAAGCGCCGTGCGCGCATGGCTGCTGTCAGAACTGCGTCCATCGCGGCGCGCTGCTGGCTAGCGGCTCTCGACGGTGATCGCGGTGCGCACCGAGTTGGCGATAAAGCATTCCTCATGCGCCTTGTGGTGGAGCGCGTCGATCTCCGCTTGCGTCGGGCTCTTGGCGCCAGCGAACACGATCTTCGGACGCAAGGTGATCCGCGTGATCGCCAGCTTGCCTTCCGCGTTCTTCTCCATCACGCCGACCGCCTCGTCGCTGTAGCTGTCGACGATGAGCCCGGCCTTCACCGCCAGCAGCAGGAACCACAGCATATGGCAGGACGAGACGCTGGCGACGAATGCCTCTTCCGGGTCGACCGCAGCCGGATCGGAATAAGGCGCGCGCACCACATGCGGGGAGGAAGAGCCCGGCACCGTCAAGCCGCCGTCGAAGCGCCATGTATGCGCCCGGCTGTAGCGGTTGTCGCTGAATAAGGCGCCGTTGCGGCGCCACTCGACCGTCGCCAGATACTCGCCCATGCGACCCTCCATGCCTGGTCAGCCGTAGGATAGTGCCGCCGGACAATCCGAGGTCTGCAAAGTTGGCGACCGTGTTTTGTCTCGCCTCGTGATCGCAGGAATGCACCCGCGAGCGCATCATTCGCGAAGAGGCGCCCAGTGACGCATGGACGTCATTGAATCGCGGCGCGCTCCGGATCGCGGACGCGGTCTTCCGAGGATCGCGCTGCCGCGTTCGACACCCGACGCGGGAGCGCGTAAACGCATGCGGCCAGTGCCCGGCGC
>DATAAP010000276.1:0-2553 GCA_036260035.1 Alphaproteobacteria bacterium
CCGAGCGCGTGCGCGGCAGCGCATTGGCGAAATCCTTGAGCGTGCCGGTGCTGGCGCGCACCTGGCAGCTGCTGCTGAAGGGGCTCGGCGAGACGCAGACAGCGCCTTCGCCGCTGGCCGCAGCCGAGATGCTGATCGTACGGCTCGCCTACGCGGCCGAGCTGCCGTCGCCGGCTGAGCTGGTGGCGTCCTTGAAGGATGGCAACGGGGCCGCGGTATCTGCACCCCGCGGCGACTCCCGCCCAGGGTCCGCACCGGCGCGCGGCGGCGCACCCGGCACGGGCGGCGGCGGGGTTGCGCAGGCGCGCCGCATGCCGGATCCCGAGCCAGCTGACGTGCCGGCACCGACCGCACAGGCGGCATTGCCTGATCCGAAGACCTTCGAAGAGGTCGTGGCACTGTTCGCAGCGAAGCGCGAAGGCATCCTGCACGGGCTCCTGCTCAACAGCGTGCATCTCGTCCGCTTCGAGCCGGGCCGAATCGAGATCAACGCGCCCGAGACGCCGCGCGATTTCGCTCCCAGGCTGATGGCCTGCCTCGAGCGCTGGACCGGACGCCGCTGGGTGGTGGCGCTCACGTCGAGCGAGGCGGGGGCGCCGACCTTGGCTGCGCAAGCCGCCGCACACATTGCGCATCAGAAGGCGCAGGCGGCACAGCATCCGCTGGTCGCTGCAGTGCTGGCTGCCTTCCCTGGCGCCACGATCGAGGCGGTGCGCGGCAAGGACAAGGGCACCCAAGAGGCCGATCTCGCGTTTGATGCAGGCGAGCCCGGCGAGACGACTGACCCAGAGGACATGTGATGAAAAATCTCGGCAACCTGATGAAGCAGGCGCAGCAGATGCAGGCCAAGATGGCCGAGATGCAGGAGAAGCTCGCCGCGATGGAGATTTCGGGTGCCGCCGGCGGCGGCATGGTGCAGGCGACGGTGAGCGGCAAGGGCGAGGTCAAGCGCATCAAGATCGACAAGTCGATCGTCGACCCCAACGACGTCGAGATGCTCGAGGACCTGATCGTCGCCGCCATAAACGATGCCCGCGGCAAGGTCGACGCGCACGCGGCCGAGGAGATGCAGAAGCTCACCGGCGGCCTCGATCTCGGCCTGCCCGGCGGCTTCAAGCTGCCGTTTTGACGGGGGTATGCTGTGGCGGGGCGGGTCTTGGACCCGCCGCTGCATCGAGAACGGTCGTGTTGTAGGGGCCGGTCTAAGACTGGCTCTTATGCGATAATAATAAACGAACGGCGGATATTGCTCCCGAGACGATGACCGGCCCCGAGATCGAAAAGCTGATTCAGCTCCTGGCCCGGCTGCCCGGGTTAGGCCCGCGTTCAGCGCGACGAGCCGCGCTCTATCTGCTGAAGCGGCGCGAGCATGTGCTGCTGCCGCTCGTTGAGGCGCTCAAGAGTGCGGCGGAGAACATCCGCACCTGCTCGGTCTGCGGCAATCTCGACACCAGCGATCCGTGCAGCATCTGCGCCGATCCCAAGCGCGATGCCGGTCTCATCTGCGTGGTCGAGGAGGTGGGCGACCTGTGGGCGATCGAGCGCGCCAACGCCTTCAAGGGCCGCTACCACGTGCTCGGCGGCGTGCTCTCGGCGCTGGAGGGTGTCGGGCCAGAAGACCTCAACATCGCGAAGCTGATCGAGCGAGCGCGCGACGCGCGCGAAGTGATTCTTGCCACCAACGCCACCGTCGAGGGTCAGACGACGGCCCACTACATCACCGACCGCCTCGTCGGCACTCGCGCCACCGTGACGCGCCTTGCACATGGCGTCCCGGTCGGCGGCGAGCTCGAATATCTCGACGATGGCACACTGACGGCAGCGCTGCGCGCGCGTCGAGCGGTCTAGAGGGACCGTTTCCAACGTCCCGGAACAGTGATTAGCATCACGCACTGAACGGCGCGGCGTCATCGAAGTGGCAGAGAGCTAAGACGGGCTCAGCGCCGGCCGAACAGCTTCTCGATGTCGGCGAGCTTCAGCTCGACATAGGTCGGGCGGCCGTGATTGCACTGGCCGGAATGCGGCGTCGCCTCCATGCGGCGGAGCAGCGCGTTCATCTCGTCGGCGGAGAGGCGCCGTCCTGCGCGCACGCTGCCATGGCATGCCATGGTGCCACACACTTCGCCCAGCTTCTCCTTGAGAGAAAGAGCACTGCCGAGTTCGGCCAGCTCGTCTGCGAGATCGCGGATCAGGCCGTGCACGTCGGTCTCGCCGAGCAGCGCCGGAACTTCGCGCACGACGACGGCGCCGGGGCCGAACGGTTCGACGACGAGGCCGAGTTCCGCGAATTCCGGAAGGCGCGGGCTGAGGCGCGCGACGGCCGCTTCGTCGAGCTCGACGACCTCTGGAATCAGCAGCACCTGCCGCTTGATGCCGTCGGCGGCGAGCGACTCCTTCATCTGCTCGTAGACCAGCCGCTCATGCGCCGCATGCTGATCGACGATCACGATGCCGTCCGCCGTCTGCGCGACGATGTAGGTGCCGTGGACCTGCGCGCGGGCGGCGCCGAGCGGGTAGGCTTCGGCCACCGCAGGCGTTGCGCCGGCCGGCTGC
>DATAAP010000277.1:0-3327 GCA_036260035.1 Alphaproteobacteria bacterium
CGCAGTAACGCGGGACCAGCCGCGGCGGCTTTCCGGCCGCCGCGGCATGAGCGTTGCTCGTGGAGTTCATCGAGGTCATGGGCTTCGGGCCCCGCGGCTGGGGCCCGTCGATGCTGGCGGCGGCAGGAATGACAGTCGCCGTCTCCACGGCGGCGTTCTTCGTCGGCATGGCGATCGGTGCGGTCGGCGCGTGGGCGAAGATCGGCGGCGGCCTTCTCGCGCGCGGCGCCGCCGACCTCTACACCACCATCCTGCGGGGCATCCCCGACCTGCTGGTCATCTATCTCTTCTATTTCGGCGGCTCGACCCTCGTCACAGCAATCAACCGCGAGCTCGGCGGCGCCGGTTTCATCAGCGTGCCCGCGTTCCTTGTCGGCGCGCTCGCCGTTGGCGTGGTCTCCGGCGCCTACCAGACGGAGGTCTTCCGCGGCGCCTATGGCGTCATCCCGCGTGGCGAGATTGAGGCGGCGCGCGCGGTCGGCATGTCGGGCCTCCTGCTGCTGCGCCGCATCGTGGCGCCGCAGGTGCTGCGGCATGCGATTCCGGGACTCGGCAATTGCTGGCAGCTCGTGCTCAAGGAGTCAGCGCTCATCTCGGTCACCGGCCTGGTCGAGCTGCTGCGGCAGGCGCAGGTCGGCGCCGGCTCGACCCGTTTGCCATTCTACTTCTACATCACCGCGGCGGCGCTGTATCTCGCGTTGACCAGCGTCTCCAACCGGCTGTTCGAGGGCGCGGAGACCTACGCGCGCCGCGGCGTACGGAGAGCCTAGGATCATGGACCTCGCCTTCATGCTCGACACAATGGGCCGCATCGCTGCCGGCGTGCCGCTGACGCTGCAGCTCGCCGGTCTTTCCATCGCGGCCGGTATCGTGTTTGCGCTGCTGCTGGCGCTCATGCGGGTCTCGGCGGTGAAGCCGGTCGATCTCGCGGCGCGCGGCTATGTGTTCTTGTTCCGCGGCACACCGCTGCTGGTGCAAATTTTCCTGATCTACTACGGACTCGGCCAGTTCCCGGAGGTGCGCGCCACTGCTCTATGGCCCTTCCTGCGCGAGCCCTATTGGTGCGCCGTCCTGGCGCTGACGCTGAACACGGCAGCCTATGGTTCGGAGATCATCCGCGGCGGGCTGCTGTCGGTTCCGGCGGGAGAAGTCGAGGCGGCGCGGGCCTGCGGCATGTCCGGCGTGCTGCTCTTCCGCCGCATCGTGCTGCCGATCGCGGTGCGCCAGGCGTTGCCCGCCTACGGCAACGAGCTCGTGCTGATGGTCAAGGCGACCTCGCTCGCCTCGATCATCACGCTGATGGAGGTCACCGGCATCGCCCACAAGATCATCTCGGAGTCGTTCCGCGCCATCGAGGTCTTCGTCTGCGCTGGTGCTACGTACTTACTCATCAACTTCCTTCTCATCCGCGCCGTCTACGCGTTGGAGCACTGGCTGTCGCCGCATCTGCGCCGCCCTGTCCCCATCACCGGAGCGCTGGCCCGCGCATGAGCGAGCAGAAGCAACCTGTCCTCCGCATCCGCGGCCTGCGCAAGGCCTTCGGCACGCTCGAGGTGCTGCGCGGCATCGACCTTGACGCCTACGAAGGCGACGTGATCTCGATCCTCGGCGCCTCGGGCTCCGGCAAGAGCACGCTGTTGCGCTGCATAAACCTCCTTGAGGTTCCGGACGCCGGCGAGATCGCCATCGCTGGCGAGACGATCGCGCTCCGCCAAGGGCGCGCCGGCACCCGGGTACCCGCAGACCGCGCTCAGCTCGATCGCCTGCGCAGCCGTCTCGGCTTCGTCTTCCAGAGCTTCAATCTATGGTCCCACATGACCGTGCTCGAGAACGTCATCGAAGCGCCTGTCCATGTGCAAAAGCGACCGCGCGCCGAATGCATCGCCGAGGCCGAGGCGATGCTGGAGAAGGTGGGCATCGCCGACAAGCGCGACCATTATCCCGCCCACCTCTCCGGTGGGCAGCAGCAGCGCGCCGCGATCGCCCGCGCATTGTGCATGCATCCCAAAGTGCTGCTGTTCGACGAGCCGACCTCGTCGCTCGACCCTGAGCTCGTTGGCGAGGTGCTGCGCGTCATGCGCGGGCTAGCCGAGGAGGGCCGCACCATGCTCGTGGTGACGCATGAGATGGGCTTCGCGCGCGAGGTCTCCTGCCGTGTCGTCTTCCTCCACCGCGGCGCGGTCGAAGAAGAGGGCCCGCCCGACCGCATCTTCCGCGCGCCCACCTCCGACCGCTTGCGCGAGTTCCTTGCCAGCCACCTGCGGGCCTAGGCCAGCCTTTGGTTTTTCCATCCGGGCTCCGGCGCGGCTGAACGCGGCGCGAGACATTCGGCTATGCCGACGCGCGCGACGGTCCAATGTATGTTGGAACGATCTCTGCGACCGATCGCGGCTCTATATCGAGGTCACGAAATCCGGGCAACGCCCCGCTCGCCAGATTATCCATCTTGAGGAGGTCCACCTGCGCGGTGGTGAGCGGCGGGTTCGGCAGGAGCTCGAACAGGCGCGCCTGAATTTCGGCCAAGCCAAAGGGCACCGGCAGCAGCAATCGCGGTTTTTCAACCAAGCGCAGCGTCATCTCCAACAGTTCACGTAGCGTGTACACGATCGGACCGGCGAGCTCGTAGGTCCGGTCCGCAGCTTTCGGATCGGCGAGAATCCTTGCGACAGCCGCCGCCACGTCCTGCACATAGACCGGTTGCAAGCGGGTGCGCCCACCGCCGATGAGCGGCAGTATCGGAAATCGGCGGGCTAGGTCGGCGAGGACACTGAACAGCGCGTCACCCTCGCCGAACATGACTGCGGAGCGAACGATGGTCGCGCGCGGAAATGCCTGCCGTACAAGCCTTTCCCCGCGTCCGCGCGCGCGGATGTAGGACGACCGCGAGTCGGGATCTGCCCCGATGCCAGAGATGAGCACGAGCCGTGAAACTCCGGCCGCGGCCGCCTCACGCGCTAGCGCCTCGGCGCCGCGCTCGTGCACCGCCTCGAAGGTCACTCCGCCCTTCTCGACGTAGGCGGAGACCGCATTGACAATCGCATCCGCGCCGGCGACGGCGGCGGCGGCAGACGCCCGATCGCGCACGTCGGCACGGACGAACGCGATCCGCTCCGGTGTGCTTAGGGCGTTGCGCCCCTGGTCAGGATGCCGGACTGCGACACGCACTGCGGCCCCCTCTTCGACGAGCCGCCGCACGACGCGTCGCCCGAGAAAGCCTGTGCCCCCAAAGACGGTGACGGTCGCCATGGCACTCTGCTCTATGCCCCGCTCGCGACGGCCAGTGCGGGTCTTCTCGTCCAGACGCTACTGCGAACCCTGCTTCTCGAA
>DATAAP010000278.1:0-1856 GCA_036260035.1 Alphaproteobacteria bacterium
GGAAGTTCAGCATCTGTGTTCGCGAATATGTGAGCCGGCCGCGCAGCTGCCCATCAGTTCATCCTCAGGCCCTGCACGCGAACCAGGCCGTCAGGCACGGGGCGCAGGCCGGCGAGGCGCGTGGTGTACGCCCACAGCCAGTGCCGGTGATAGAGGTAGATGATCGGTCGCTCCTTCGCGAGGATCGCGGCGATCTGCTCGTAGACCTGCTTGCGCCTGGCCGGATCGAGCGCGGTGCGCGAGTCCTGGATCAGCTTGTCCATCTCGGGCGAGCAATAGCCGGAATAGTTGTTCGGCGCGTTGCAGGTGTAGAACTGCTGGAAATTGCCGTCCGGATCGGCGCGGCCGCTCCAGGCCAGCACATACGCTTCGTATTGCCCCTTGTCGGCCAATGCCAGCGAGCTGGCGAACTCCGTCGACTGGATTTTGATGTCGAAGCCGGCTTCTTTCGCCATGGCCTGGACGACCTGCGCGATGCGCTGCGCATCTGACGTGGTCGGCGTCATTAGCGTGACGCTGGCGTTCGCCACGCCCGCTTCCTTCAGCAGCGCGCGCGCCTTCGCGACGTCGCGCTGCGGGATCGGACTGCCCGCGGCATAGAACGGATGGCCGGGCGAGATCCACTGGTTGCCTACCTGCGCCTCGCCATCCATCGCCACCTGCACGATCGCCTCGCGGTCGAGCGACAGCTCGAAGGCCTCGCGCACGCGCGCGTCGCGGCCGAGCGGATTCCTCTGTGCCAGCTCGCTCTTGCCCACGTTGATGGTGATGCCCTGGTAGCCGATCTCGACGATCTTCGATGTCTTGAACCGACCGTCGCCCTTCAGGCCTGGCATGTCGGACGGCGCCAGACGTTCGATGAAATCCAGCTGGCCGGAGCGGAGATTGGCAAGCCGGATGGTCGAGTCGACGACCGGCAGGTAGACGATTCGGTCGAAATGGATGGCCGCTTTGTCCCAGTACGCGTCGTAGCGCTCGAGCACGATCCGGTCCTGCGCGACCCGCTCGACAAACTTGAATGGCCCGGAGCAGACGGGACTGGCGCCGAACTTGTCGCCGGCCGCTCGTGCCGCTTTCGGCGACACCATCATGCCGGCTCGGTCGGTCAGCACCGCCAGCAGCGGCGCGAACGGCGACGAGAGCGTGAGCTTCACCGTGAGCGGATCGATGACGTCGACGCCGGTCACATGCGTCAGCTCCGTGCGCCGCGTCGAGCCCGGAAGGTTCTTGTGCCTGTCGATGTTGAAGCGCACCGCCTCCGCGTCGAACTTCTCGCCGTCGTGGAAGGTCACGCCATCGCGCAGCTTGATCAGGAGGCTCTTATTGTCGCCGCCCCACTCATAGGCGCTCGCAAGCTGCGGCACGATGTTCAGCTTCTCATCGAGATCGAACAGCTTGTCGCAAAGTGCCGAGAACACGATGCGCCCGACGAAGGTGCGCGCCAGTGTCGGATCGAGAATGTCCGGGTCCTCGGCGAGCCCAAAGCGCAGCGTGGTCTGCGCCGATGCGGTGCCGGCAAACAGCGCGAGGGCGGCGGCAAGCAGAAGGCGGCTTACGGTGAACATCGCGCCGACCCGCTCAGTTCATCTTCAGATCCTGCACGCGCACCAGCCCATCCGGGATCGTGCGCAGCCCGCTGAGCTTGGTGGTGTACGCCCACAGCCAGTGGCGGTGGTACAAGTAGATGATCGGCTTCTCCTGCTTCACCACGATCTCGGCGATCTGCTCGAAGCTTTTGGCGCGCGCGGCCGGATCGAGCTGCTCGCGCGACTGCTTGAGCAGCGCGTCGACCTCTGGCTTGCACAGGCCGGCGTAGTTGAGCGGCTGCTTGCAGCCGTGGAAGCTGAACAGATTGC